>JANXPK010000428.1 GCA_025357355.1 Rhodobacterales bacterium | reverse complement strand
GCCCTTGGTGATCAGCACCACCCGGTAATTGCCAGCCAACGTTTCGACGGCACTGCGCGCGTGGGGCAAAAGTTCAACCGGATGCGCCAGCATCTCGCGCCCGGCGGCCATGATCTCGCCGATGACTGCGGCGCTGACACGACCCTCGGTCACCTCAATCGCGGTTTCGATCATCGACAGCATGAAGCCTTTGACGCCAAAGCCATAGTGACCAAGGTTGCGCCGCTCGGCTGCCTCCAGTCGCGCGGCCAGATGGTCGGGCGCGGCGGCATCGGCCAGAAGCGCCGCGAATCGGGTCTGGGTCATCTGGAACAACGTTTCGTTGTGCCAAAGCGTGTCGTCCGCGTCGAAGCCAATGGTGGTCAGATCAGGCATTCCAGATGCTCCTGGATCACAGCGATGGCGCAAGGACAGGGTCCCGACAAGGTGTAAACCATGAAACCGGCGGGGCGGGGCTTTCGCGGCGGTCAAAAAGGACTATATTGGGTGCAAAATTTCCTTACGCTTCCGGAGACTGGTTTGCCCGCTTTGCCCCCCACGATGTCTGACGAACGCCGGGGCCCTGGTCAGGATACCTCGATCCTGACGAAAACCAAGACCAAGACCGAGCGTCCGCCACTGTACAAGGTCCTCTTGCTGAACGACGACTACACTCCGATGGAATTCGTGGTGCATATCTTGGAACGGTTCTTCGGGCTGAACCATGCGCAGGCCTATGAGATCATGTTGACGGTGCACAAGAAGGGACTGGCCGTGGTGGCGGTGTTCTCGTTCGAGGTGGCGGAAACCAAGGTGGCGCAGGTGATGGATTTCGCCCGCCGCCATCAGCATCCGCTGCAATGCACGATGGAAAAGGAATAGGCCGCGCGGCCTGTTGAAACCCATGCGATCTTCCCGGATAGCGATGGCGCTGACAAGCGGCGACTGGGTGTTGCCGACGACCGGCGATATTGCGGTCTATCGGCCCCGGATCGGTGATGACTTGTCGGCACTGCCCAAGGCGCGGGTGGTGGTGGTGACCGGGTTCAAGCCCGATCATGATCATTTCGTGGCGCTGGGTTACCGGACAGTGGCCACGGGACAGGTTGCCGCTGCGGTGGTCTGCATGCCCCGCGCCAAGGATCACGCCCGCGCCTTGCTGGCTGAGGCGGCCATGGCAGTGCGACCGGGTGGCGTGCTGGTGATCGACGGGCAAAAGACCGATGGCGTCGAGACGGTGCTGAAAGACTGCCGTGAGTTGGGTCTGCCCCTGGGCGAGGCAGTGTCCAAGGGGCATGGTCGGATCTGTGTCTGTACGGCGGACGGGCGGTTGCTGGCTTGGAAGGCGCGGGACCGCGATATCGGCGGCTTCATCACGCGGCCAGGTGTCTTTTCCGCCGACGGGCCGGACCGCGGATCAGAGCTTTTAGCGGCGGCCTTACCCAAGGATTTGCCCGCAAGAGTGGCTGATCTGGGCGCGGGTTGGGGCTATCTGGGCCGGGCAGTGCTGGCACGGCCTGGGGTCCGCCATCTGGACGTGATCGAGGCCGAGCGTGAGGCGCTGGACTGCGCGGCCCGAAACCTAGATGACCCACGGGTGGCGCTGCATTGGGCTGACGCGCGGACTTTTCGGCCCGACAAATTGTGGGGCGCCGTGGTGATGAACCCGCCGTTCCATTCGGGCCGCGAGGCCGATCCGGCGCTGGGTCAGGCTTTTCTGAGCGCGGCGCAAAAGGGGCTGGCACCGGATGGGATGCTGTGGATGGTGGCGAACCGGCACTTGCCCTATGACAAGGCCCTGCGCGCGGCGTTCAGCGACGTCGAGAAAGTCGGCGGTGACGGCGCCTTTCGGGTGACGCGGGCCGCCTATCCACAGCGCAAGGCTCGGTGACCTGGGCATGTGGTCCGAACCTCGGACTACATGTATTATCATTATATTTCATAGTGTTACGATTTTTCATTAACCGCTATTTAACCTTTGCGGCCAAGGCACACCCTGCATTTTTGCTTACCAATGGGGCGGGATCGGACGACCGTCGCGAAGGTCTTGCAACATGATCAGACGCGACTGCGAGGCGAATTCGCGGCGCAACAGCACGCCCGTCGTCAATATGGTCGCGATCAGCGGACTAACCAGCCAGCCCAGCCCAGCCTGGGCGAAATAGACCGAATTAAGGCTGCAGTGTCGAGCGCGGAAAAGGTGGTCTCAAGGACGTCGAGCAGGCTCATGGCGAAATGCTACTCGCGGGGGGATGGCTTGCCAGTGGCAATCCGCGCGCCTAACACTTTACGGCAAAGGGGAGAGTGCGATGGAGATGCCAAGGCCGGACAAACGGGTGCTGGCGGCGCGGGGCGAGATTGCCGCACAACTGCGCGCGGCGGCGCCGGGGGCCGTGATCGACGATCCGGCAGAGACCCGCGCCTATGAATGCGACGCCCTGACCGCCTATCGCTGCACGCCGCTGGCGGTTGTGCTGCCGGCCTCCACCGCTGAAGTTGCGGCGGTGCTGGCCGTCTGCCATGCGCTGCGCGTGCCGGTGGTGCCGCGCGGGTCGGGGACGTCGCTGGCCGGTGGATCGCTGCCGACGGCCGATTGCGTGGTGCTGGGGGTGGCGCGGATGAACCGGGTCATCGAGACCGACTACGAAAATCGCTTTGTCCGGGTGCAGGCGGGGCGGACCAATCTGTCGGTAACGGGGGCGGTCGAG
>JANXPK010000385.1 GCA_025357355.1 Rhodobacterales bacterium | reverse complement strand
GCTGCGGCTGGTGTGCGCCAAGGCGGCAACAGCCCCGGCGTCGATCACCCAGATCATCCACGGCACCACGCTGGCCACCAATGCGCTGATCGAGCGGCGCGGTGCGAAAACCGCGCTGATCACCACGCAGGGCTTTCGCGACGTGATCGAGATGCGGACCGAAAGCCGGTTCGAGCAATACGATCTGAACCTGGTGCTGCCAGAGCCTTTGCTGCCGCGCAACCGCCGCTATACCGTCGCCGAACGCATGGGGGCGCGCGGCGATGTGCTGATCGCACTGGACCGCGCGGAAGTGGAGCGGCTGGCGGACGACCTCGCGGCGGCAGAGTACGACAGCATTGCGGTCGGCCTTTTGCATTCCTACGTCAACGCCGCCCATGAACGGCTGATCGGCGCGGTTCTGGCGCAGCGGCTGCCCGGCGTCATGGTGTCGTTGTCGTCGGAAGTGTCACCGCAGATGCGGGAATACGAACGTTTCAACACCACAGTGGCCAACGCCTATATCAAGCCCCTGATACACGCCTGTCTCAGCCGCCTGTCGGGGTGTCTGCGGGCCGTGGGGGCTTCGTGCCCGGTGTTCCTGATGCATTCGGGCGGCGGCATCATGTCGCTTGAAAGTGCGGCGGAGTTTACGTTGCGGCTGGTGGAATCGGGTCCAGCAGGGGGTGCGGTGTTTGCTGCCGACATTGCGGCGCGGCATGGGCTTGACCGGGTGCTGTCGTTCGACATGGGGGCGCCACCGCCAAGATCTGCCTGATCCGCAACCACAACCCCAAGACCGCGCGGGTGTTCGAGGTGGCGCGCAGCTACCGGTTCAAGAAAGGCTCCGGGATGCCGATTTCGATCCCGGTGATCGACATGGTCGAGATCGGGGCGGGTGGCGGCAGTCTGGCGCAGGTCGACGCGATGCAGCAAATCCGCGTCGGCCCGCAAAGTGCGGGGTCAGAGCCGGGGCCAGCCTGTTATGGTCGCGGCGGGGTGCGACCGGCGGTGACCGACGCCGATCTGCTGCTGGGCAAGCTGGACCCCGACGATTTCGCCGGGGGGACGATCCGGCTTGATCGGGCGCTGGCCGCACGGGCGCTGGACACGCTGGGCGCGCCATTGGGTCTGACGGCGCTGGAGGCGGCGCATGGTCTGGCCGAGGTGGTGGACGAGAACATGGCCAACGCGGCCCGGGTACATGCGGTGGAAAACGGCGAGGATCTGGCGGGCTATACGATGATCGCCTTTGGCGGGGCGGCGCCGTTGCACGCGGCGCGGCTGAGCTGGGGATCGGGCGCTGTCTGGTGCCGCCGGGGGCGGATGTCGGCTCTGCCATCGGCTTTCTGCGCGCGCCATTCAGTTTCGAGGCCAACCGGTCGGTGTTCATGCGGCGGGATGCGTTCGATTCCGTCCACGTGCGCCGTCTGTTTGCTGAACTGGCGCAGGAGGCCGTGCGGTTTGTGCGGACCTGCGATGCGACGGCGGAGATTGTGGCCGACCACAAGGTCTACATGCGCTATTCCGGTCAGGGCTGGGAAATCCCGGTGCCGCTGACCGGGGCCGAGGCGATGGCGGCGGACCCAGCTGTCTACCTCGCCCGGTTTGCCGAAGGTTACGCGCGGCTGTTCGGGCGCAGCGTCGCGGGGATGGCGGTAGAGATCACGGTGTGGTCGGTCAATGCCCGCACAGCGGCGGATCTGGTGACGGCGATAGCGCCCATGGTGCCCGGCCCCGCGCTGATCCCGACCGCCAGCCGCAGCCTTTTTGATGCGGCGCCGGGGCGTGCCACCGTCGCCGCCGTCGTTGCCCGTGCGGCGCTGATCCCCGGCCAGCACATCATCGGCCCGGCGCTGATCACAGAGGCGGAAACCACCTTCGTTCTATCCGCCGGTCGCAGCGCCATGGTGCTGGCCGATGGCTGCATCGACATCACGGCGAAAGGCCCATGACATGACCCTGTCCACCGTCGCCTGTCAGGTCATGTGGAACCGGCTGATCTCTGTCGTCGAGGAGCAGGCGCAGGCGCTGATCCGCACGGCCTTTTCCACCTCGGTCCGCGAGGCGGGGGACCTTTCGGCGGGGGTCTATGATGCCGGGGGGGCGGATGCTGGCGCAGGCGGTCACCGGCACGCCGGGCCATGTCAACGCGATGGCCGACGCGGTGCCGCATTTCATCCGCCGCATCGGGCGGGCGAATATCCATGAGGGCGATGTCTATATCACCAACGACCCGTGGGAGGGCACCGGCCATCTGCACGACATCACCGTGGTCAGCCCGTCCTTTCACCTTCACGCCCTTGTCGGCTTTTTCGGCTCCACCGCCCATATCGTCGACATCGGCGGGCGCGGCTTTGGGGCGGATGCGCATGCGGTCTACGAAGAGGGGCTCTACATCCCGATCATGAAGCTGATCGACCGTGGCCGGCTGGACGCCACGCTGATCCGCCTGATCCGCGGCAACGTGCGCGAGCCCGATCAGGTGGTGGGCGATGTCCATGCGCTGGCCGCCTGCAACGACATCGGCCAGCGCCGGTTGGGGGAGATGATGACGGAGTTTGGAATTGGCGATCTGGACGAGGTCGCGGGATTCATCCTGCGCCATTCGCGCGACGCCACGCTGGCCCGCATTGCGGCGCTGCCAAGGGCAGCGGCCGCGGGCCACATGCAGATCGACGGCTATGACCGCCCGATCGACCTGCATGTCAGGGTGAGCTTTGCCGGTGACCGGGTGCTGTGCGACTGGACCGGAACCTCGGGGGTTGACCAAAAGGGCATCAACGTGCCGCTGGTCTATAGCAAGGCCTATTCCTGCTGCGCGCTGAAATGCGCAATAGCCCCGGAGATTCCCAACAACGCGGCCTCCTTGGCCCCGTTCGCGGTGTCGGCCCCGGTCAATTCCATCGTCAACGCCGCCCATCCCGCGCCGGTGGCGCTGCGCCATGTCATCGGCCACATGCTGCCCGACGCGATCTATGACGCACTGGACCGCATTCTGCCGCACGTGGTGCCCGCCGAGGGTGCGGGCTGTCTGTGCAACTTTCAACTCAGCCTGCGTCCTTGTACTGACGCCCTGCCCGATGCGCGCCGGGCCGAGGTGCTGACCTTCAACTCGGGTGGATCAGGGGCACGGCCAACGCTGGACGGGATGAGCGCGACGGCCTTTCCGTCGGGCGTGATGACCATGCCGGTCGAGGCGACCGAACAGGTCGGTCCGGTGATCAACTGGCGCAAGGAACTGCGCCCGGATTCGGGTGGGGCAGGGCAGTATCGCGGCGGGTTGGGGCAATATATGGAGGTGGGGGCGCGGAAGGGGCACGAGTTCGACATTCAGGCGATGTTCGACCGGGTGGATCATCCCGCGCGTGGTCGTCGCGGCGCGAAGTCCGTTGCGCCGACCACCATCGCCCAGGACGACGGCAGCGCGATGAAGGGCAAGGGCAAGCAGTTCGTGCCCGCCGGTCGCAAGGTGATGATGGAGTTTCCCGGCGGCGCTGGCTATGGTGCCCCAGCCGAACGCGACCCCGCCGCCGTGCGCCGCGATCTGGCACTGGGCCATATCTCTGCGGCTGCGGCGCGCGTGGTCTATGGGGTAGCGGATGCGACCGTGGCTGCGGTTCTGGCCGCCGCCCGCAAAGGAGAGATCGTCTGAATGCCTGCCGGTTTGAAGATTGAGACGCCCAAACGAACCGCTTACGACGTGGTGATTATCGGTGGCGCGATGCTGGGGTCGGCCACCGCCTGGTTTCTGGCCGACAATCCTGATTTCAACGGCACCGTGCTGGTGGTCGAGCGTGACCCCACTTACGAATTTGCCGCAACCTCGCTGACCAATTCCTGCATCCGCCAGCAATTTTCCACCGACCTCAACGTCCGCATCTCGCAGTTCGGGGCGGCCTTCGTGCAGAACCTGCCGCGCCACATGGGGGCTGATGCGCCCAAGCTGAGGATCCAGAACTTTGGCTACATGTATCTGGCGGGCACTGCGGCCTTTGCCGACAGCCTGCGCGCCGCCCAGGCCGTGCAGGTCGCCGCCGGGGCCGCGACGCGGCTCATGACACCCGCGCAGATCAAGGCCGAATACCCGTTCTACAACGTGGACGATCTGGTGCTGGGCTCGATCAACACACGGGATGAGGGCTATTTCGACGGCATCACGCTGTTTGACTGGTTCCGCCGTCAGGCCCGTTCCCGTGGCATCGAATATGTCGCGAACGAGGTGGTTGCCCTGACCCCTAACGCCACGGGCGCACGGGTGGACAGCGTCACGCTGGCATCGGGCGAGGTTGTGGCCTGCGGGCAGGTCGTCAACGCCTCGGGCACGCGCGGGGCGGTGACGGCGCAGATGGCGGGCATCACCATCCCGATCGAGCCGCGCAAGCGGTTCACCTGGGTCTTTACCGCCGAACAGCCGCTGGACCGCGACCTGCCCCTGACCATCGACCCCTCTGGCGTGCATTTCCGCCAGGATGGCAAGTCGAGCTACATGGCGGGCGGTCATGCCGATGACGACCATGCGGTGGATGTCACCGACTTTGCCATGGACCATGCAATCTGGCAGGATCACATCTGGCCCACCATCGCCACCCGCATCCCGCAGTTCGAGGCGATCAGGGTTCAGCGCGAATGGGTCGGGCACTATGACTTCAACTTGCTGGACCAGAACGCCATCGTCGGGCCGCACCCTGAGGTTGGCAACTTTCTGTTTCTGAACGGCTTTTCCGGCCATGGCCTGCAACAGTCCCCCGCCATGGGGCGCGGGACGGCGGAATGGCTGACCTATGGCGCGTTCCGCAGCCTTGACCTGACGCCCCTGGGCTTTGCCCGCATTGCCGAGGGCCGACCCTACCGTGAAGAGGCGATCATATGAACCTGAAGCCCAACCCGTTCCTTGCCGCCCTGCGCGCCCGCCGTCCGCAACTGGGCATCTGGGTCAGCCTTGCCAGCCCCTTTGCCGCCGAGGTGGTGGCGGGTGCGGGCTTTGACTGGGCGCTCATCGACATGGAGCATTCGCCGAACGACCTGACTTCGGTCCTGGGGCAGTTGCAGGTGTTCGCGAGCTTTCCCACCACGGCACTGGTGCGGCCGGAATGGAACGATGCGGTTCTGGTCAAGCGTCTCTTGGACCTTGGGGCACCGGGCCTGCTGTTCCCGATGGTGCAATCGGCAGACGAGGCGCGGCGGGCCGTCGCCGCCTGCGGCTATCCGCCGCGGGGTGTGCGGGGGGTGTCGGGCAGCACGCGGGCCAACAACTTTGGCCGGGTAAGCGACTATTTCGCCCGCGTCGAGGACGAGACCGCGATCCTCGTGCAGGTCGAAACCCGCGCCGCCGTGGCGGCGGCCAGTGCTATCGGTGCGGTGGCGGGGGTGGACGGCGTGTTCTTCGGCCCGTCGGACATTGCCGCCGACCTGGGGCTTCTGGGTCAGCCGATGCACGCCGATGTCTGGGCGCTGATCCTGCCTGCCGCCGCCCGGCTTATGGCGGCCGGCGTTGCGGTCGGCACGCTGGTCGTGGACCCGGCCTTTGCCCGCAAGCTCCTGGCGGACGGCTTCAGCTTTGTCGCCTGCGGCGTCGACACCGCGCTTTTGGCGCGCGGGGCCGATGCGCTGCTTGCGGCGATGCGGGGTGCCACCGGGGCGGCCCCATGATGCTGCGCCGTCTGGTTCTGACCGGGGCGGCAGGGCGGCTCGGCTCTTG
>JANXPK010000365.1 GCA_025357355.1 Rhodobacterales bacterium | reverse complement strand
TTCAACCCCCTGGTCAAGGAGCTCAGGACCGGGGCCTCGTTCTTTTACGCGGTCACCGGCGACACCTCGGCGCAGGACGCGCGCAGCTTTGCGGCCCAAGTCGATGAGGTGATGCGAGCCCATGCCGGCACCAACCGGCGGCTGGCGGTCGACAAGATCATGATTCACGGCCTGCGCGCGCTGGAGCGGGCGGGCTTCGAGGTGATGGAGGGCGAAGAGGTCACCGAACGCACCCGCGCCATCAAGGGCCCCGAAGACATCGCCGACATGCGCTGCGCCCAACATGCCTGCGAGGCGTCGATTGCCGAGATGGAGGGTTTTGCGCGCGACGGCGTGCCGCGGGGTGCGGTGTCCGAGGATGCGATCTGGGCCGAACTGCACCGCGCCAACATCCGTCGCGGCGGCGAGTGGATCGAGACGCGGCTTCTGGCCAGCGGTCCGCGCACCAACCCGTGGTTCATGGAATGCGGGCCACGGATCGTGCAGATGAACGAAATTGTGGCCTTCGACACCGATCTGATCGGCTGCTATGGCATTTGCATCGACATCTCGCGCACCTGGTGGATCGGCGACCGCAAACCGACCAACGCGATGATTTCGGCGATGCACCATGCGCGCGATCACATCGACACCAACATGGCGCTGCTAAGGCCCGGCGTCGCCATCCGCGATCTGGTGCATGGCGGGCATCAGTTGGACGACCATTACTGGAAGCAGAAATACTCCTGCAAGATGCATGGCGTCGGTCTCTGCGATGAATGGCCCTATGTGCCCTACCCCGACAGCTATGTTGCGGGCGCGTTCGAGCATGTGCTGGAGCCTGGCATGACCCTGTGTGTGGAGGCGCTGGTGTCGCCAGAAGGCGGCGATTTCTCGATCAAGCTGGAAGATCAGGTGCTGATCACCGAGACCGGGGTCGAAAACCTGACGAAATATCCCTTCGATGCCGGTCTGATGGGCCGCTGAGGCCCCGCCGCCATCATCATGCCACAAGCCGTGGGCAGTATCGGCAGCCTCAACAGCCCTGCGAAAGGACCGCGACATGACCCGCACCGTGATGGTGATCAGCCTTCTGGCGCTTGCCGCCTGCCAGTCTGCCATCAGCAAGGCCGAACCGATGATGGCCAATCCGGCGTCGCAGAACTGCCTGGCCTACAGCGGAAAACTGGTGATCCGGCAGTCGGCGAGCGGCCAAAAGGGCTACTGCGTACTGCCCAATGGCAAGGCCTACGACGAATGGGAATTCTACCACCAGACGCATCCGTAGAACATCCTGTCGTTTGAAGGATGCTCTGGCCGACGAGCAGCATAGAGGCTGAATAAGATTCTGCTGTCTGCCTTCTATACCCCGATGCGCCAAAGCGTATCGGGGACGCGCTCGACCGCCCCCAGGGCGGGCGCGTTCCGCTCCCACCCGCGGTCCGGCGCGTCCCCTGCGTCACCTAAGCACCCAGCCCAATCTCCCTTGCCTTGCGCATCTGCGCGGCGGCAATCGGACCGATGCGGGCTACACTGTAGCCCTCATCAGACGGTTCTCTGGTGTGGGTGGTAAGGGCGGTCTTTTGGATCGCAGGGCAATCCGCATTGATCCGTCAAGATCCGTCGCACTCTTGTTATTTCACCGGGTGACCTGCCGAGGTGGTGCCATCATCCGCAACAAAGCTGATCACCTGGCCATCGGCACTTTCAGTCACGTCATAGCAGGCCCAACTGTCCGACGGCGGCCATTGCGAGCAATAGCGGCCGCCTCTGATCGTCCAGCGGCCGGTGCTGGGCTTGCCGTTGTCGTAAATGGTGTCGCCATCGGCCTTGAAGAGCTGTTTGGAGCCGTCGTCATAACTTAGGCTCTGGTCGGTCAGCGCGGCCGTGATCCCCGCCGCGTCCAGCCTGGCGTCACCGGCCTGCGCCGCCATTCCGGCACAGATCAACACCGCTGCCATCATCCAGATTTTCATCGTGATCCCCCCGCTCCGGCCAAGGTTATGCGGCGGCTGCCGGTCCAATAACGCTGCCGTGAAGCTTGCACCTTGGGGGGGGGCGCATTATGGGGACGCATCCGTGTTGTGAGGGCCGCCCGATGATCCCGCGCTATTCCCGCCCCGAAATGGTGGCCATTTGGTCGCCCGAGACCAAGTTCCGCCTCTGGTTTCAGATCGAGGCCCATGCCTGTGACGCGCAAGCGGCCCTTGGTGTGATCCCCAAGGCCAATGCCGAGGCGGTGTGGCGCGCCAAGGATCTGCCATTCGACGTGGCGCGGATTGATGAGATCGAGGCCGTGACCAAGCATGACGTCATCGCCTTTCTGACCCATCTGGCCGAGATTGTCGGGGCCGATGCGGCGCGGTTCGTGCATCAGGGCATGACCAGTTCGGACGTGCTGGATACCGCGTTCAACCTGCAATTGGTCCGCGCCTCGGACCTGCTGCTGGCGGGGCTCGACCGGGTGCTGGCGGCGCTGAAAGCGCGTGCGTTCGAGCATAAGGACAGCGTCCGCATCGGCCGCAGCCACGGCATTCACGCCGAGCCGACCACGATGGGTCTGACCTTCGCGCGGTTCTATGCCGAAATGGCGCGCAACCGGACGCGGCTGGTGGCCGCGCGGACCGAGGTGTCAACCGGGGCAATCTCTGGCGCCGTCGGCACCTTCGCCAACATCGACCCAAGGGTCGAAGAGCATGTCTGCAAGATGCTGGGCCTGTTGCCCGAGCCCATCAGCACTCAGGTCATCCCGCGCGACCGCCATGCGATGTTCTTTGCCACGTTGGGCGTCATCGCCAGTTCCATCGAAAACGTCGCCATCGAGATCCGCCATATGCAACGGACCGAGGTTCTGGAGGCCGAGGAATTCTTCAGCCCCGGCCAGAAGGGCTCCTCCGCCATGCCGCACAAGCGCAATCCGGTGCTGTCAGAGAACTTGACCGGCCTCGCGCGCCTGGTCCGCATGTCGGTCGTACCCGCGCTGGAGAATGTGGCGCTGTGGCACGAACGCGACATCTCGCATTCCTCGGTCGAACGCGCCATCGGACCGGACACCACGATCACCCTCGATTTCGCGCTGC
>JANXPK010000208.1 GCA_025357355.1 Rhodobacterales bacterium | reverse complement strand
ATCGACCTCAACCGCCGCCCCGATCCAGCGACGCCGCCCGCCAGCCCCTTCCTGCACAAATATGCCAAGATCGTCCGGCTCAGCTATGACGCCAAAACCGGCCTCCTCTCCGACCCCATGACGCTGATCGACGGCCTGCCTGCCGGCGCGGATCATGACTCAGGCCGACTGAAAATCGGCCCCGATGGCAAGCTTTATTACACCATCGGCGACCGCGGCAATGATCAGCTGGCCAACTGGTGCATCCCGATCGAGGCGCAACGCTTGCCTACCGCCAATGAATTGGCCGCAAAGGATTATTTCGCCTATCAGGGCAAATCGCTGCGGCTGAACCTCGACGGCAGCATCCCCGCCGACAACCCGGTGCTGAACGGTGTGCAAAGCCATATCTTCACCTACGGCCACCGCAACATGCAGGGCATCGACTTTGGCCCCGACGGTACACTTTACGCCTCCGAACAGGGGCCCAAGACCGATGACGAGGTCAACATCCTAAGGTCCGGTGGCAACTACGGCTGGCCGCATGTTGCAGGCTATCAGGATGACAAGGCCTATCAGT
This sequence comes from Rhodobacterales bacterium, assembly GCA_025357355.1. GTDB lineage: Bacteria > Pseudomonadota > Alphaproteobacteria > Rhodobacterales > Rhodobacteraceae > Stagnihabitans. The sequence continues at coordinate 6,663 of JANXPK010000208.1, read as the reverse complement.
ATGCCCGTTGGGCCGAAGCCAGCAAACCCTGTTCCACCTTGAAGTTCAGTGACTTGGCCATCGATCCTTCTGTACCGCGTGAAGATGAGACCACCTGGAACGGCCCTTTCATCCCGCCGATTGCCACGCTTTTCACTGTGCCCAGCGACTGGAATTTCGCCGATCCGGCCTGCAAAGGCATCAACTTTGTCTGCTGGCCCACCGTCGCCGCCTCCAGCATCCAGGCTTATCGCCCCGCGTCACCCACAATTCCCGGCTTTGACAATGCGCTGTTGGTGACAGCGCTCAAGCGCGGCTCGCTCTACCGTGTGCCCCTGTCCGCCGACGGGCAAAGTGTCGCGGGTCCGATCGAACGCTATTTCCCCACCAACAACCGCTACCGCGATCTGGCGATCAGCCCGGACGGCAAGACGATCTTCATCGCCACCGACCCCGGCGGATTGCACGAGGTTGTGGGCGGCGGCGTCGATGACAAGGTGGCCAATCCTGGGGCGATTCTGGTGTTCACGTATCAGGACCAGAGCTGATGGCCGAACACCACCTGCACTGGTCGCATGGCACGGCATCGGTCCTGACCACTGCGGCCATGCTGGCATCTTGCCAATTCACCCTGAAATCAGGTCCATTTTCGCCGTTCGCCCGGGCACCATGGCTGGGGCAAGTCCAGGATGCCGCGCTCTCAGGCCATTTGCGCGTACTCGGCGGGGATTTTGTCGGCCTGCCCTTTGGCAAGGGTCGCGCGGCCGCGCAGGTCCCGGCTGAATGGCAAATGATCGGGACCGGCCAGACTGAAGGGCCGGTTCACGGTCCTGCTGCTGATCAGGATTGGGATACTCTGGACGCCACCGATACAGCGATCACCTTGGGTCTGCATTTTCCCGCGTCCTCCCCGGTTCTTCGGGTAGAGCGGCGGATCGCGGCCCAGCCCAACGAATCGGCAATCGACTTTACCTTCACCATTTTCGCAAGGCAATCGGCATCGTTACCCGTCGGTCTTCATCCGATCCTGCGCCTGCCGGACTTGCCCGGCAGGCTGCATCTGTCGGCTGACTTCGACTTCGGCATGGTCCATCCCGGCTACGGTGGCCAGATCTTTCCCAGCCTCACTGCCATCCCCCAACCCGGCGGTCTGCTTGACCTGTCGCAAGTCCGGCTGTCCCCGGCTCGCGAGCTCAACGTTCAGCTTTGCGGCATGCGCGGCCCTTTGCGCGCGACCTATCTCGATGAGGGTGCGGGAGTGGAGTTGGACTGGAACCGCACCCTTCTACCCTCCCTGCAGATCTGGCACACTGATCGTGGCATCGGCGGCGCACCCTGGCACAACGCCTATCGCGGCCTCGGCGTCGAACCGATAGCCTCTGCCTTCGACCTTGGCACCAGGGTTTCCTGCGGCCCCAACCCGATCAACGCCCGCGGCATCGCCACCGCCCTCCAGATTGACCCTGCCGCTCCTACCGTCATCACCCACTCCATCCGCGCTTTTGCACCGTGAAAGGTCAGCCATGCCCGCCGACGAACGCCTGATGCCCTACCAGCTGCCAATGCCCCCCGACGCGCTGAAAGAGATTGTGGTGCCCAATGCGGTGCCCACCGACGACCGCATGTGGGTGCCGCAAGCCGAGAATGTCTGGTTTCGACCGCTTTGCCTCAACCGGTCACAAGGCTACTGGATGAACCTTTTGAAAGTGCGCCGGGCCGGGGTCGTTTCGCGTCACAGACACCCCAATCCGGTACACGGCTTGGTCCTGAAGGGCAGCTGGCACTATCTCGAACATGACTGGATCGCGACCGAAGGCAGCTACGTGTTCGAGCCGCCGGGCGAGACCCATACTCTGGTCGTTCCCGAGGATGTCATTGAAATGATCACCTATTTTCAGGTCAATGGCGTCATGTACTACGTCGACCCGTGGGGCAAGCACCTTGGTTACGAGGATGTCTTCACCAAGATCGACATGTGCCGCGCCCATTTCGCCAGTTGCGGTCTGGGGGCCGACTATGTCGATCAGTTCATCCGCTGATCCGTTCGGGCTCGCGGGCAAGGCCGTGCTGGTCACCGGCGGCACCTCTGGCATCGGTCAGGCCATAGCACTGGCCTTCGCGGCGCAAGGAGCAGAGGTCAGGGTTGCCGGGATCGATCCCGAAAAAACACCCAACTCCGTGTTTCTGGATGTGCAAGACCGGGCCGCAGTCGCGCGTTTCATGACGGGCCTGTCCCGGCTTGATCACCTGATCAACGCTGCCGGGATCATCCGTCGCGGCTCCGAACACGAGCCAGAGGTGTTCGATCAGGTCATCGACATCAATCTGTCCGCCGTGATGCGCCTTTGCACCCTTGCACGACCACTCCTCGCTGCGCGCGGCGGCAGCATCATAAACCTCGCCTCGATGCTGTCGTTCTTTGGCGGCGGTCTGGTGCCCGCCTACGCGGCCTCCAAGGGCGGCGTAGCGCAGCTGACCAAATCACTGGCGCTTGCCTATGCCGCCGACGGCATCCGCGTCAACGCCATCGCTCCCGGCTGGATCGCGACACCCTTGACCCAGGCGCTGCGCGATGACCCGGCCCGGTCGCAGCCCATTCTGGCCCGCACTCCGCTGGGCCGCTGGGGCCGCCCGTCCGACGTTGCAGGCCCCGCCCTCTTTCTGGCCTCGCCGCTGGCCAGTTTCGTCACTGGCGCAATTTTGGTCGTTGACGGCGGTTATCTGGTCAGCTGAGCCGCCGGGCGGCAAGCATCCGCCGGTCGGACGGGCCAAACCCGCCCTGCGACGCCGGGCACCCTGCACCCCTGTTACAAAACCTGCTAACATTCGTCACAGTCCTTTCGTGGTTGGCAGGGTAACTTTGACTTGGGCTTCGACGGAAGGTCGGGGCTGCGACGTACCACTTTGATACCCTTCGCTTAATCTGACCCACAACGGCACCGAACTGCACAACCGATCGAGATATCACCGCATGACTCCCGATTTCGCCACGTTCTTCGCCGCACCCGCCGCAGCCCCGCCGGGCCCGATGCCAAACGTCGCCACACGGCATTTTCCGGTGTTGTTTCTGTCTGACTTGCACCTAGGGTCCCGTGCCTGTCGCGAGGCAGCACTCTGGGCCTTCTTGCAAGCTCACACTGCCGACACGATCTATCTTGTCGGTGACATCGTCGATACCTGGACCGCGGTCGGCAGCCACTGGACCGAAACTCAGCACCGCATCTTGCAACTTCTTTTAGACCGCGCTCGCCAAGGCGTGCGGCTGGTTTACACGCCTGGCAATCACGACAGCTTCTTCAAGCAGTATTGCGGCCAGCACATCGCAGGGATCGAGGTGGTCCGCCACATCATCCACACCGCCGCCGACGGCACGCGCTATCTGGTGACCCACGGCGACACTTGTGATGACTTTGACGAGAAATATCCGCTGCTTGCCCTGCTCGGGGCGCAAATCGACGCCAAATTCCGCGGGCTGATCGCGACCGTCAACCGCCTGCGCCGCCGTCTGGGCCTCAAAGACTGGACCATTGCCGAACGTGCCGTGAAACGCTTCAACGACATGGTGCGCAGCCTGGACAATTTTGACCTGCGACTCTCTGATCTCGCCCGCAACCATGGCGCTGACGGGGTGATCTGCGGCCATTTCCACAAGCCTGACCTGCATCACGATCATGGTGTGGCCTATGCCAATTGCGGCGACTGGGTGGAAAACAGCACGGCTCTGGCCGAAACTGCCAGCGGTCGCCTTCTGTTGCTTGACTGGGACGCTCATGGGCTGGAAAACCAGTCATTCGCCGCGCCCACGGGCTATGGTGCGGCCGCCAAGGGCATCTGACATGGGCTTGGTCCTGACGGGACTCGTCGTTTTCGTGCTACTTTGTCTGGCCGTCCAATTGGTCGGCACCGCCTTGGCATGGTCTGCCATGATCGTCCCCCCCCGGCCCGACGCCCGCCGCGACCGCCCCGGCATCACCGTCATCCGCCCGGTGTGCGGGCTGGAAAACAACCTCGAGGAAACCCTGACCACCACGTTTCTAGCCGATTACCCGGAATTCGAGTTGATCTTCTGCGCAGCCCTGCCCGACGATCCCGCCATTCCTCTCGTCAGCCGCCTGATCGCCGCCCACCCCGCTGTGCCCGCCCGCATCCTGGTGGGCGATGACCGGGTCTCGGGCAATCCCAAGCTCAACAACTGCGTCAAAGGCTGGCACGCCGCCCGGTACGACCTGATCCTGCTGGCCGACAGCAACGTCCTTCTGCCGCCTGACTGCCTCAACCGCCTGATGGCGGCCTGGACGCCGGGCACTGGCCTTGTATCCTCGCCCCCGATCGGCGTCAGACCCATCGGGTTCTGGGCCCGTCTTGAATGCGCATTTCTCAACACCTTCCAGGCCCGCTGGCAATTGGCGACCTCCCGCCTTGGCAACGGCTTTGCCCAAGGCAAGATACTGTTCTGGCCGCGCGATCTGCTCACCCAGGCGGGCGGCATCGAGGTCCTTGGCCGCGAAATGGCCGAAGACGTCGCCTCGACCAAAGTCGTGCGTGCGGCCGGCCTGCATGTCCGCCTGCCCGGCCGCTTTTTCGCCCAGCCGATCGGCGTGCGCAGCTTTGACGCGGTATGGAGCCGTCAGGTCCGCTGGGCCCGCGTCCGTCGCCTGGGCTTTCTCTTGTACTTCCTGCCTGAACTCATTGCCGGTGCCGCCTTCCCAACACTTGCGTCCCTCATCCTGATCGCCTCCGGCCACCCACTCTGGGTGCTCCCAGCCCTTCTGATTCTGTGGTACGGGGCCGAATATCTGCTGGCGCGCGTGGGTGATTGGCCACACAAGCCCGCTGATATCGCAGCCTGGGTCTTGCGCGACGCGCTTCTGCCCCCACTTTGGATTGCATCCTGGGCGGGCAGCAGTTTTGAATGGCGCGGCAATATCATGACAACCGATGACATTCCGGGCGACTTGGCCGAGGATGACCCGACCCCAAGTCACGGAGCCTGAGCCCTTGTTCACCCTCGATCACGCCCTGCAACTGATCCAGTCGCATGGGCTCTGGCTTCTGGCACCTTTTGCGGTGATCGAAGGCCCGATCGTGACCGTCATCGCCGCCTACCTCGCCCGGCTCGGCTACATGTCATTGCCGGGGGTCTATCTGGTTTGCGTGCTGGGCGATCTGATTGGCGACGCGCTCTATTACGCCATCGGCCGCTTTGGACCCGCCATCCTGAACGACCGCTGGCAGGCCCGTCTTGGGATGACAGCGGCCCGCAAGCTGACCCTGGGCGAACATTTCGCCGACAAGGGCGGCCGCACGCTGCTTTTTGGCAAATGGACCCATTCCGCTGGCCTGCCCATCATGTTCGCCTCCGGCATGGCCCGCATGAATTTCACCCAATACATGTGGTACAACCTCATCGGCACAATACCCAAAAGCGCCGTGTTCGTCGCTCTTGGCTATTTCATCGGCGATGCCTATGCCTCGATCGACACCTATATCTACCGGATTTCGCTCTTGCTTCTGGTCGTGGTCCTTGCCGTGGGATTCTGGTTCTTCCGCAACCGCCGCCAGAAATCATGACCCTGACCTGCCTGATCCCCGCCTATAACGAAGAGGCGCGCATCGCCGCCGTGCTCGCGGCCGTTCTTGGCCATCCGCTGATCGACGAAGTGCTGGTGATTGACGATGGCTCGCGCGATGCCACCTCGGCCGTCGTCGCCCGCCATCCCGCAGCTCGCCTGATCACGCTCACCCTCAACGGCGGCAAGACCGCCGCCCTCGCCCGTGGTCTGGCCGAGGCGCAGGGTGATCTGATCCTGCTGGTCGACGCCGATCTTGTCGGCCTGTCGCCGGACCATCTGACCGCCCTCATCACCCCGGTCCGTGACGGCCACGCCGACATCTCGATCTCACTGCGCGACAACGCCCCCTTTCCGTGGCGCTGGATCGGGCTTGATTATATTTCGGGCGAGCGGGTGCTGAAGAAGTCCTTCCTTTCCGGCCATGAAGCCACCCTGCGCACGCTGCCCAAATTCGGCTTTGAAGTATTCTTGAACTCCCTCATCGTCGCCCAGAACTCTCGCATCGCCGTGACCCGCTGGCCGGGCGTCATTTCTCCGCTCAAATCGGCAAAATACGGGCTGTGGGCCGGCGTCAAGGCCGACGCCAAGATGATGAGCGACCTCTTCCGCGCCGTTCCGCCCCTGGGACTGCTGCGCCAAATCCAAAATATGCGGCGTCAAAGGGTGTGATGCCCCGGCTTTGTCGCAAGATATTCCGCCAGAGAACGCGCGCCCAGCGGTCAATTGGTTAAAATCGCCCTAACGAAATTTGTCAAGACACTGATTTATAACAACTTTCAAAAGTTTCCACAAATGAGACCTGTGCGTGGGTCGTTATTGGCTTTCGGGATTGAGGTTTGGCGGGGGATGTTCGGGTTTTGAGGGCCCGGTGTCCGGGGGGCTGGCGGCTGGAACCCTTGGGGCGGTCAGGTGGTTTGCGCCGCGAGAAGGGTTCTGGCGCGGCGGAGGTTGTAGACGGTGAGGGTGAGGCGGATCTGCAGGCTGGTCTTGGCGAGGCCGCGCCATCGCGCCCGGGCCATGCCGTAGCTGCGCTTGGTGGTGCCGAATATTTTCCCGATCCCGGCGCGGCGCGGGGCGATGGCGGCATTCCAGGCGGTGACGGCGGCGCGGC
>JANXPK010000206.1 GCA_025357355.1 Rhodobacterales bacterium | reverse complement strand
GGCCGCACTTCCCCACAGAATGAACCTTGGCGGCCTTTCCGTCGAGATGATTGCCAGTTGTGCCAAGGCAAGGGGCGACGCGCGGCCACCCCTTGCCCATGCTGCCAGATCAGGGCGGCTTAGTTGACGCCTTCCAGCTTTTTGGCGGCGTCGACAAACTCGTTGGTGAAGGTCTTGGACAGGTCCGCCGTGCCCGCAACCTTGCCCGCCGCCTTTTCGATATCGTTCACGGTTTTCGGGCCGCTTTCCGGCATCGTGCCTGCGCCGGCGATGTTGAACTGGCCCCAGTCTGCCGTCAGCGCCGCGATATATTCATCCTTCGAGGTCAGCTGGTTGGAGACGAAGTCAGCCGGCATCGCGTTGGCCACATCGGCGGCGGTATGGGTCCGCATCCAGACCAGCGTCGCCACCAGCGCATTCACGACGGCTTGGGTTTCCTTCGGGTGAGCGGCCACCCAGTCAGAGTTGGCCAGCACCGAGGCCGCCGGATAAGCGCCGCCCAGCCATTTGTTCACGCCGTCGGCGGTGGCCAGGTCAATGGCCGGGTAACCGACGTCCAGCTTTTCAATCGCGTTGACCGTGGGCTGGCTGGTGATGCCGCACACCGCCTTGTTGAACTTGAGCGCGGCGATCATGGTCTGGCCCGCACCGGCCGCGATCTTGGAATAGTCGGTCGGCTGCATCCCGGCGTGGGCCGAGACGTAGCTGACCAGCGCATCGGTGCCCGAGCCAAGATCGGTCACGCCGACAGCCTTGCCCTTCCAGTCGGTCGGCGCCTTGATGTTCGAGCCTTTGGCGCACATGATCCGCTCGCCCGGGGCGACCGAAAGCTGGATGACATCAAGGACGTTCTTGCCCTTTTCCTGCAACTCGATCGTGTGGTTGTACCAGGCCCCGGCCATGTCGACCTGACCCGACAACAGCGCATCCTCAGCGCCAACACCGCCGGCCTGCTCGGTCGACAGCTCGACATTGACGCCGTATTTCTTGTACATGCCAAGGCTTTCGGCAAGTTGGTAGGGCAGGTAAATCTGCTTGTCGATGCCGCCGACCATCAAGGTCACCTTGGGCATGTCATCGGCGCGGGCCGGGGTCGAAAGCAGCGCCGCGCCGGGTATGGCTATCGCCATCGACGTGGCCATCAGAGCCGCCATCTTGGTCAGTTTCATGGTATCCTCCTCCGTTGGTTCATCCAGTGATCTGGATCTCTGTCGCGGGTCTGCGGGCCTTCCAGCCGTCAGACGCCCTGAATATTGCTGTCGCGGGTGTTGCCGGGCTGCCAGGCCAGCAGGCGCTTTTCGACCTTCGACATCAGCCATTCGGCACTGAGCGCCAGCGCGCCGATCACCAGCATCGCGCCGAAGACGCCATTGGCATCAAAGGTGTTCTGCGCCGTTGCAATCACCAGCCCAAGGCCGCGTTGCGAGCCCAGAAACTCGCCCACGATGGCGCCGATGATGGAAAAGCCCAAGGCTACGTGCAGGCTGGCGATGATCCAGGTCATGGCCGAGGGGAACACCACATGGCGCACCACCTGCAGGCGCGAGGCGCCGAGGATGCGGGCGTTGGAGATCAGGTTGCGGTCGACGCTGCGCACGCCCTGGAAGGCGTTGAAGAACACCACGAAGAACACCAGAACCGCCGCCAGCAGCACCTTTGAGGGCAGGCCGAGCCCGAGCCACATCACGAAGATCGACCCCAGCACGATGCGCGGCAGGGCGTTGACGATCTTGATATAGGGGCCGACCACTTCGGCAAGATAAGGCACCTCGCCCAGCAAGACACCGAAGAACACGCCACTGGTGACGCCGACGATGAAGCCAAGAATGGATTCCTCCAACGTGACCCAGATTTGCAGCCAGAACGAGCCATAGGCGGTGCCGTCGCGCGCCCAGGTGAAAAGCCGCACACAGATGCCCCAGGGCGAGCCGAAGAAGAACGGGTCGATGAAACCGGTCAGGGCCGAAACCTGCCAGCCCACTACGATCACGAGGAAGATCGCGATCTGCCCCAGGAGCACAAGTTGCTTGTAACGTTTGAACCGCGCCTTGGCCTGCGCCGACAGGCTGGCTTCATCCGAGGCCGTTTCCCGCACAGCTGTCATGGTCAGCGCACTCATCCCCGGCCTCCGATCGCTTTGGCTGCAATGGCGGAACGGGAGTAGGTCTGTTCGACCTCTTCGCGCAGCGCCCCCCAGATTTGCTGATAAAGTTCCAAAAACCGCTTGTCGAAACGGATGTCCTGCACCGCGCCGCGCGGGCGTGGCAGGTCGATGTCGAAGACCGCCTTGACGGTACCGGGGCCGGCGGTGATGACGACCACTTTGTCAGCAAGGCCGATTGCCTCTTCCAGATCGTGGGTCACGAAGATCACCGAGGGGCGCTGGCGGTCCCACAGGGTCAAAAGCTCGTTCGCCATGATGGCCCGTGTCTGGACGTCCAGCGCCGAAAACGGCTCATCCATCAAAAGGATCGAGGGGTTGTTGATCAGGGCTGCCGCAAGGCTGACCCGTTTTCTCATGCCGCCCGAAAGCTGATGCGGGTAATGGTGCTCAAATCCAGACAGGCCCACGGTTTGCAGCCAGTCCATCGCCTTGGCGAGAGACTCTTTCTTCGCGACGCCCTTGAAGAGCGGCCCCAGAGCCACATTGTCCACCACCGGTTTCCACGGCAGCAACGCGTCGGTCTGGAAAACGAAGCTGGCGCCTTTGGTGATGCCATCGACCAGCTTGCCAGAGACCTTGACCGTGCCTGCGCTTGGCATCTCAAGACCTGCGGCTAGGGTCAGCGTGGTCGACTTTCCGCAGCCGGTCGGCCCGACGATGGCGCAGAACTGCCCAGGCTCGACGGTCAGATTGATGTCACGGATCGCCGTCATCGCCGCCCCGGTGGGCGTCACGAACCGCTTGGTGACATTGACCAGTTCGACGCCCCCCAACCCTTCCGATCGAGGCGTCATGATCCTGACCCCGAATACATGGCTATGACGAAACGTCCCAGCCGGCCCTGCCGGTGCAACATTCTTGATCTCCTCCCAGAGATTGTCTTGCGGGCTTGAGTTGCCGGTCGCGAATCCTGTTTGAGGCAGAATAGAACTTGAAGCTTTCAGTTAGCTTTCAGTTCGACCGGACAGTAACGGGTCATTCTGGCCTTCTGACCAAAAGTTTGGTGGGGCGGTTCTGCGACCGCCCGGACCCAATGCCTGGCATTTGGCTAATTTCTGAAAGTCAACCATTTGATTTTACGGTATTTCAAGAAGTGTCCAGATCCGGACGCTAGACCTCAAGCCATTTTTGTTCGGCCGAAGAGTGGTGGATGCTTTCAACCAGCGACTGGATCCGCAGGCCCTTGCGGAAGTTGAACGGCTCTGGCCCGCCCGCGATGGCGTTCACATAGCCCGCAACCTCGATCGCCTTGAGGTCGTTGAAGCCCAACTGGTGCCCGGCGGCGACACAAAAGAGGCCGTAGGGGGCGTGATCCGGCCCGGCCTCGATCCGGCGGAAGCCCTGGCGGCCCTTGGCATCGGCAGTGTTGAAATAGTTCAGGACATTGAAATGCTCCTGGCTGAAGGCAAGGGCGCCTTTGGTGCCGTAAACCTCGAAATCATGCTGCATCTTGCGACCGGTGGCGATCCAGTTGCCCTCGATGCTGCCGGTGGCACCGTTGGCAAAGCGCAGGAAGGCGCGGCCGACGTCGTCCACCGTCACCGCCTTGCGGCCGCCGCGCCCGTCGGGGCGGTCGTGGATCATGGTGACGCAATCGCCCATGACACGGGTGATGGGGCCACAGAGGAACTCGGCGGTGGCAAGGGCGTGGCTGCCGATGTCGGCAAGGGCGCCGCCGCCTGCGGGATCGTGGCGGAAGGTATAGGGGCCGTCAGCATTGGCCATGTAATCTTCGGCATGCAGGCCGCGATAGCCGCGGATTTCGCCGAGCTCACCCGCGGCAATCATGTCGCGGGCAAGGCCGAGCATCGGGTTGCACAGGTAGTTGAAGCCGACCTGGGTCTTGATGCCGCGGGCCTCGGCGGCATTGGCCATTTCAAGGGCGTCGGCGGCCAGCGGGGCGAGGGGCTTTTCGCAGTAGACATGCTTGCCTGCGGCGATGGCAGCAAGCGCCATTTCCTTGTGCAGCGCATTGGGCGCGGTGATGTCGATCACGTCGATGTCGGGGTTGGCGAGCAGGTCGCGCCAGTTGGCGGTGGAATGGGCAAACCCGAGGGTCTGGGCCGCGCGGGCGGCGAGATCGGGGGTGATGTCGACAACCGTATGAAGGTCGATCTCATAGGGCAGTTCGAAGACACGGGGGGCCGAGGCAAAGCCGAAGACATGGGCCTTGCCCATGAAGCCGGTGCCGATCAGGCCGATGCGGAGGCGGGGTTTGGTCATGCGATGGCGTCCTTATTGACGATGAGGTCTGGGTTGAGGTGGCCCGCGAAGTGGTCAAGCACGTTCTGGACCGAAGAGATGGCCATGCGCTCGGCCGCTTCGCGGGTGATGCCGGCGGTGTGGGGGGTCAAGATGACCTGATCGAAGGCCAAGAGCGGATGGTTGGGCGCGGGCGGCTCATCCGCTAGCACATCCAGCCCGGCGGCGGCGATGTGGCCAGAGTGCAGGGCGGCGGCAAGGGCGTCCTCATCGACGATGCCGCCACGCGCGGTGTTGATCACGATGGCGCCGGGCTTCATCTGCGCCAGTTCGGCGGTGCCAAGGATGGGGCGGTCGGCCTTGGGCAGGTTGACCGACACAAAGTCGGCGGCGGCAAGGGCATCGGCGAGGTTTGTGGCAGCGGTCGCCGGACCCTCGGGCCAGCCGTGGGCGGCGAGATAGGGGTCGTAGGCGGTGATCTGCATATTGAAGCCTGCCGCCATCCGCGCCAGATGCCGCCCGATGCGGCCATAGCCGAGAATAAGCAGGCGCTTGCCCGACATTTCGCCCTGTTCCAGCCGGTTGCGCCAGACCCAGGGGCCGATGCGCGTGGCGGCATCAGCACGGATCAGCTGTTTGGCGCAGGCGAGGATCAGCATCATCGCGTGTTCTGCCACCGAGACCGCGTTCACATCGCCGACAATACACAGGGGGATCTTGCGGACGTTCAACGTGGCGATGTCGACAGCATCATAGCCAACCCCATGGCGCGAGACGATTTTCAGGCCTGGCGCGGTGGCCAGACCTGCGGCTGTCAGGGGTTGGGTGCGGATGATCAGGGCGTCGGCGCGGGGCAGGTAGGGCAGGTAAGAGGCTTCGGAAACCTCTTCGATATGGTCGAATGTCACGCCCGGCGCGGCGGCCAGGAGTGCAAGCCCCGCGTGGTGCAGTTTTCCGGCGACAAGGATATGCGGCATCAATAGGCCCCCTTTTCGGCCTTGGCTTCGCCGGTGTCGGTCAGCTTGCGAAAGCCCGCGACGGCCGCTCCGGCGGCGGCGGCCAGAAAGCGGCTGTCGCCGCCAATGGTGGTCATGTTGTAGCCCCAGCCGATGGCGCGGGCGGCGTAATCCGGCGTGCCGCAATGCAGGGCGGCGCGAATGCCATGAGTGCGGCAGGTGGCGGCGATCCTTTGCAGGGCATTGATCATCTCGGGTTCTTCGCGGTCGAAACCGGGGGGCAGGCGGCCCGCGCTGAGGCTGAGGCTCAGGTCAGCGGGGCCGACATAGATGCCGTCAAGACCGGGGGTGGCAGCGATGGCATCAAGGTTTTCCATGCCCTCGGCGGTTTCGATCATGGCCAGACCGATGATGTTGCCATTGGCCTCGCCCGCGTAATTGGCCCCGGCGGCGAAGGAGACCCGCGTGGGACCAAAGCTGCGCTGGCCCAGCGGTGGATAGCGCAGGTAGCTGACGAATTCGGCGGCTTGGGCGGCGGTCGAGACCATCGGGCAGATGATACCGTAAGCGCCGGCATCCAGCGCCTTCATGATCACGCCGGGCTCAAGCCACGGCACCCTTGCCATCAGCGTGACGCCAGAAGCGCGCATGGCCTGAAACATCGGCAGGACGGCGGAATAGTCCAAGGCACCATGCTGCATGTCGATGGTGACAGAGTCGAAGCCCTGCGCTGCCATGATCTCGGCGGTGAAGGGGTTGCCGATCGAGCACCAGCCGTTGACGGTGGGCTTGCCAGCGGCCCACAGGTCCTTGAGTTTGTTCGGGATCATGACCACACCATCTGGCTGAGTTTGACGTCAAGGTAGTCGCGGATCGCCTCGATCCCGCCTTCGCGGCCCATACCAGAATGGTTGGTGCCGCCGAAAGGCGCCTCGGATGCCGCAAGCGCAAAAGAGTTGATGCCGACCATGCCGGCCTTGAGTTCGGCGACCGTGCGGCGGGCGCGTTTGGGGCTTTGGGTGAAGGCATAGGCGGACAGGCCCATGTCAGAGGCGTTGGCGCGGGTGAGCACCTCGTCATCTGTCGCGAAGCGGGTGATGGCGGCGACGGGGCCGAAGTTCTCTTCCGCCATGACGGCCATGTCGTCGGTGCAGTCGGTCAAGACGGTGGGCTCATGGAAATGCCCGGCGTTGAAGGAAGGGCGCCCTCCGCCAAAGGCCAGCTTGGCCCCGGCCTTCACGGCGCCCTCCACGATGTTTTCGACCTCTGCCAGACGACCGGCGTTGATCAGCGGCCCCATGCCAACCGAAGGGTCAAGCCCGTCGCCAAGCTTGATGGCGCGGGTGCGGGCGACAAAGCCGCTGACAAAAGCGTCGTGCAGACTGTCGTGGATGTAGAAGCGGTCCGGCGTCACGCAGACCTGACCCGCATTTGCGAACTTGGTGGGCACGGCGACATTCAGCGCCGCTTCGAGATCGGCGTCGTCATAGACGATCAGGGGCGCATTGCCGCCCAACTCCATCGACACCTTTTTGAGGGTCGCTGCAGCGTCGCGAATCATCTGCTGGCCAACACGGGTGGAACCGGTCAGCGACACCTTGCGCACCGCTTTGGCCGCCATGATGGGAGCATAGGTGGCCGCCGTCGGGCCGGTGACCAGGTTGACTGTGCCGGGGGGCAAGTTGCCCGCACGACAGCAATCGACCATCACCATCGCCACGCCCGGCGTTTGCGACGAGGGCCGCACGATTACCGAACAGCCTGCAGCCAACGCCGGGGCCACCTTGCGCGCCACCAGTGCTGCCGGAAAATTCCAGGCAGTGAAGGCCGCGGCGATGCCGACGGGTTCGTAATGCACTTCGAACCGGCCCGAAGGGGCGCGCGACTCGATAATGCGGCCATAGATGCGGCGGGCCTCTTCGGCAAACCAGCGGAACTGGTCGACGGCCAGGCCCCATTCGCGGCCCGACTGGGCGATCGGTTTGCCGGTTTCCAGCGAGATCATCCGTGCGCCCTCATCCGTGCGCCGCTTCATCTCATCCGCGATGGCATGCAGGGCGTCGGCGCGGTCAAAGGCGGACTTGGCCTTCCACGCCGTAAAGCCCACGACGGCTGCGGCGATGGCGGCCTCGGTATCTGCCACGCTGGCAACCGGAGCCTGCCCCAGCGGGCGTTCGCTGACCGGGCTGAACACCGGTTCCGCCTTGCCATCCGAAGCAGGCTGCCAGGCGCCGCCAATGAACAAACCAAAGTGCTGATACATCGGACCCCTTTACCTTGACCGCGCCTTGATGCCCCGAGCGGCGGAACAATGCAATAGACTTTGCGCAAATTTGCGATTGTCAATATTCCCTTCAGCGCGGTAGTATCCCGGGCAAATCCACGGGAGGAGACGACATGGGCCAGGTTGAGATGAGTCGGGCCACGATTCGCCTGACGATGGCGCAGGCGCTGGTGCGCTATCTGTGCAACCAGTTTACCGAAATCGACGGCGCGAGGGTACCCTTGTTTGCGGGCGTGTTCGGGATTTTCGGCCATGGCAACGTGACCTGCCTGTCCGAGGCGCTGGAGGCGGTGCAGGACCGCCTGCCCACCTGGCGCGGGCAGAACGAGCAATCGATGGCGCTGGCAGCGGTGGCCTTTGCCAAGGCCAGGCGGCGGCGGCAGATCATGATTGCGACTTCGTCGATCGGGCCGGGGGCGCTGAACATGGTCACGGCGGCGGGGACGGCGCATGCGAACCGGCTGCCGGTGCTGTTGATCGCCGGGGACACGTTCACCAACCGGCTGCCGGACCCGGTGTTGCAGCAGGTCGAGCATTTCAACAACCCGACCCTGACGGTGAACGACGCTTTCAAGGCGGTCAGCCGCTATTGGGACCGCATCACCCATCCTGCCCAGATCATCTCCTCCCTGCCGCAGGCGATTGCGGCGATGCTGGACCCAGGCGATTGCGGGCCTGCGTTCATCGCTTTGCCGCAAGACACGCAGGAGGTGGCGTTCGACTATCCGGAGGTATTCTTTGAAGCGCGGGTGTGGGCCATTCCACGACCGCGCCCCGACCGGGCTGCGCTGGCAAAGGCCGTGGAGCTGCTGAAGACCGCAAAGAAGCCGCTGATCATCGCGGGCGGTGGGGTGCGCTATTCGGGGGCCGAAGCGGCGGTCGCTGACTTTGCCGCCAAGCGCGGCATTCCCGTGGTTGAGACGAACGCGGGCAAGGGTGGTTTGACGCATTACCACCCCGTCCATTGCGGGCCTATCGGGATCATCGGGTCAACTTCGGCCAATGCGCTGGCCGGGGAGGCGGATGTGATCGTGGCGGTGGGCACGCGGTTGCAGGACTTCACCACGGGGTCGTGGACGGCCTTTGCACAGGATGCGCGGTTCATCGGGGTCAACGCGGCGCGGTTCGATGCGACCAAGCACCGGGCTTTGGCGGTGGTCGGGGACGCGCTGGAATGCGTGACGGAACTCGATGCGGCCCTGGGCGACTGGAAGGCCGACGCGGGTCTGCTGCCGCGGGCCAAGGCGCTGTTTGCCGCGTGGGACGCGCTGCTGGACGAGTTGCAGCAGCCTTCCAACACGCCGGTGCCGACCTATGCGCAGGTCGTTCATCAGGTCAATCTGGCGGCGGGCCCGCGTGACACCCTGATCTCGGCTGCGGGCGGGTTGCCGGGCGAGGTTGCCAAGGGTTGGCGCGTCAAGGACCCCAATACGTTTGATCTGGAGTTCGGGTTTTCCTGCATGGGCTATGAGATTGCCGCAGGCTGGGGCCATGCGATGGCCAAGGCGGGGGATGGGGTGCCGATCGTGATGGTGGGCGACGGCACCTACATGATGATGAATTCGGACATCTATTCGACGGTGTTGTCGGGCCACAAGATGATCGTGATTGTCTGCGACAACGGCGGCTATGCGGTGATCAGCCGGTTGCAGCAATTCAAGGGCGTGCCGGGGTTCAACAACCTGTTGAAGGACTGCCGCATCCGGAACGCTGATAATCCGCTGCATGTCGATTTCGCCGCTCATGCGGCGGCGATGGGGGCTTTGAGTCGTCATGTCGAAAGTCTGGGCGATCTGGCGGCGGCAATGGAATGGGCCAAGGGGAACGACCGGACCACGGTGATTTCCATCGTGACGGACGCCTATGCCTGGGTGCCGGGGGATGCGGACTGGGACGTTGGGGTGCCGGAGGTGTCGGAGCGCGACAGCGTCAAGGCGGCGCGGGAGAGCCAGAAGGCGATCCGGGCCAAGCAACGGGTGGGGGTGTAGCGGGGATTTTCGCGGGGTGTGGTGAGATGGTCCGAACCTCGGGCTATAGGCTTTAGTATGATACATCAGTGTGTTGGGTTTTCTTGTTTAGCGGATTTTAAGGTTTCGGCGCAGCAGAGTTTGGCCGATTCCGGTGCCAGAGGACCGTCTGATGAAGGCTCCTGTGGAGCCTTCATCGGTCCGATTGCCGCCGCGCGCCAGCGCAAGGCAAGGGGGATTGGGTCGGGTACCGTGGGGATGAAGG
>JANXPK010000132.1 GCA_025357355.1 Rhodobacterales bacterium | reverse complement strand
CTCGACCTCTGAAACCAAGACCCATGCCTAGTCCCTGCTGCATTTTCATCTTTTCAAAAATATCCCACGGGGGGTGCGGGGGTGTGAAACCCCCGCTTTGCCCGTCCCGAAAGGACCACGCATGTCCCGCGTTCTGATCATCGGCCTTGGCAACATGGGCCGCGCCCACGCCCTGGCCCATCACCATGCCGGTTCCACCCTGATCGGCCTCTTCAACCGCTCCACCCCTGATTTGCCGCCGGAATTGCGCCAATACCCGCAGTTCCGCACTGCAGCAGAGGGTCTGGAGCTAAATCCGGACCTCGTCGTCATCGCCACCTATGCCGACAGCCACGCCGACCTTGCCATCGCAGCCATGCAACAAGGCGCCCATGTCTTCGTCGAAAAACCCCTGGCAACCACGGTCGAAGACGCCAAGCGTGTCGTGGCCACCGCCCGCCGTCTGAACCGCAAGCTTGTCGTCGGCTACATCCTGCGCCACCACCCGTCGTGGATGCGGCTCATAACCGAGGCCCGCGCGTTGGGCGGGCCTTACGTCTTCCGCATGAACCTCAACCAGCAGTCGCAGGGCCGGGAATGGGAGGTGCACAAGGAACTGATGCGCACGACCTCGCCCATCGTCGATTGCGGCGTCCACTATGTCGATGTGATGTGCCAGATCACCGATGCCGCCCCGCTCCGGGTGCAGGGCATCGGCCTGCGCCTGTCGCCCGAGATTGCCCCTGACATGTACAATTACGGCCAGTTGCAGGTCGTGTTCGCCGATGGCTCGGTCGGCTGGTACGAGGCGGGCTGGGGTCCGATGATCTCCGAGACCGCCTTCTTCGTGAAGGACATCATCAGCCCCAACGGCGCCGTGTCGATCGTGGACGCCGCGAAGGGTGCGTCGTCGGACATCGATGGGCATACCAAAGTCGGCGGTATCCTGGTTCATCGGCCTGCGGGCGACCACCTCATCCCGACGCCCGACGACCCGGGCCACCAGGGCCTGTGCAACCTCGAGCAGGCTTATGTCCTGCGCGCCATCGCCGAGGATATCGACCTGACGCGCCACA
>JANXPK010000126.1 GCA_025357355.1 Rhodobacterales bacterium | reverse complement strand
TGTACTTATGCGCGTGTGCATTTCTTGACTCTATTCTCCTAAAGCTCTACGCTATTGACATGAAGATGGATTCTGAAACGCCAGCGTCGTCATCGGCCGCAAGCCTTCCGACCGATCCGCAGGCCGAACGGTCGGTGGAAGACGATGTTCTCCATTTTATTGCGCCAAGCTGCAGCGAAGCGCCGGAGACGATGCAGTCGCCCGACACCAGCGAAGACACCGCCATGCCGCGCCGTCCGTCCTGATCATGGATGAACTTGGCGGGCGGCACGATCTCGGAATAGGTCCAGATCGGCCAGCTGCGGTCATAGATGTCCAGCTTGGGCACGAAATCGGTCAGGTCGATATTGGCCTGCCAAAACGCGTCCACCGTCCCCACGTCGCGCCAATAGGGCTCGCTCTCCAATCCTGACTTGACGCAACTGTCGGCAAACCGGTGCGCCATCGCCTTGCCGTTCTTGACGATCTGCGGGATCAGATCGTTGCCGAAATCGTGGCTTGAATTGGGGTCCTCGGCGTCTCTGGTCAGCAGATCGCGCAGAAAGGCCCAGTCAAAGACATAGATCCCCATCGAGGCGAGGGCATGGTCCGGATCGCCCGGAATGCTTGGCGGGTCTTTCGGCTTTTCCAGGAACGCGGTGATCCGCATATCCTTGTCGACATGCATCACGCCAAACGCCACTGCCTCCATCCGCGGCACGGTCAGACAGCCAATCGTCACGTCGGCACCACTATCGACATGCTGTTGCAGCATGATCTCGTAGTCCATCTTGTAGATGTGGTCGCCTGCCAGCACGACCACGTATTTGATGCCATAGCTGTCCACGATGTCGATGTTCTGCGTCACCGCATCCGCCGTGCCCAGATACCACTTGCTTTCGCTCACCCGTTGCGACGCGGGCAGGATGTCCAGATATTCGTTGCGTTCCGCCCGGAAGAAGCCCCAGCCGCGCTGCATGTGCCGGATCAGCGAATGCGCCTTGTACTGCGTCGCAATCGCCATCTTTCGGATGCCGGAATTCAGCGCGTTCGACAGCGCAAAGTCGATGATCCGGGTCTTGCCGCCAAAATAGACCGCTGGCTTGGCCCGAAAGTCGGTCAACTCCTTCAGGCGCGACCCGCGACCCCCGGCCAGCACGAAAGCCATGGCTTGCGAGGAAAGTCGGGCGTTGGGTTGTGGCTGCATGTCATTCTCCCGAGATGCGGCGTTACCGCCGTTGTTATTGCCAGACCTTTTGCATCAGGCCTGCCTGAAATAGAGTGCCGACAACGGCGGCAAGGTGACAAGCGCTGATTGCGCCTGCCCGTGCCAGGGCGTGGCTTCACTGTCCACCCCGCCAAGATTTCCCCGATTGCCGCCGCCGTAGACGAGGGAATCCGAATTGAGCACTTCGTCCCAATGACCCGCGACCGGCAGGCCAAGCCGCATCCGCCGCTCGACCGGGGTCATGTTGACTGCAACGACGACGATCTTGTCGCCGACAGCCCCCTTGCGTGCCCAGACAAAGGTCGACCCTTCGGCGTCACCGCCTTCCAGCCATTCGAACCCTTCGGGCCGGCTGTCCAGCACGTGCAGCGCCGGCGTCTCGCGGTATACCCGGTTCAGATCGCGCACCAGGCTTTGCACCCCCCTGTGCTCGGCGCTTGCCAACTGGTGCCAATCCAGGCTCTGCTTGTGGTTCCACTCCGCCCCTTGGGCAAATTCGCAGCCCATGAACAACAGCTTCTTGCCCGGATGGCCCCACATGAAGCCGTAATAGGCCCGCAGGTTGGCGAACTTCTCCCAGCCATTGCCCGGCATCTTGGCAATCATGCTGCCCTTGCCATGCACCACCTCGTCATGGCTGATCGGCAGGATGTAGTTCTCGCTCCAGGCATAGACCAACCCGAAGGTCATCTGGTTGTGGTGGTGCTTGCGGTAGATCGGGTCCTTCTGCATGTACGACAGCGTGTCGTTCATCCAACCCATGTTCCATTTGAACCCGAACCCCAGGCCGCCCTGATCGACCGGACGCGACACGCCTGCGAAGGCTGTGCTTTCCTCCGCGACCGTCATGATCCCCGAAACCTCGCCGTAAGCCACGATGTTGGCGCGCTGCAACACCGCGATGGCTTCATAGTTCTCGCGTCCGCCATCCTTGTTGGGCAGCCATTCCCCCGCCTTGCGGCTATAGTCGCGGTACAGCATCGAGGCCACGGCATCGACACGCAGCCCGTCCAGATGGTATTCCTCCAGCCAATACAGCGCATTCGACACGAGGTAATTCGACACCTCGCTCCGCCCATAGTTGAAGATCAGCGTGTTCCAGTCCTGATGAAACCCCTCACGCGGGTCCTGATGTTCGTAAAGCGCCGTGCCGTCGAACCGGCCCAGACCATGCGCATCGGTGGGAAAATGCCCCGGCACCCAGTCCAGCAGCACCCCCAACCCCTTGGCATGCGCCGCCTCGACAAAGACCCGAAATTCGGCGGGCGTGCCGTGCCGGATCGTCGGCGCGTAAAGCCCGACCGGCTGATAGCCCCACGACCCGTCGAACGGATATTCGGACACCGGCATCAGTTCGATGTGGGTAAAGCCCATATCGGCGACATAACTGACCAATTGTTCAGCCAATTCCAGATAGCTGAGCATCCGGTTGCCCGGCGCCCGCTTCCACGAGCCCAGATGCACCTCATAGACCGAAATCGGCGCTTCGATGTTCTGCGCCTTGCCCCGCGTCGTCATCCAGCCGCCATCGTTCCAGTCCCTTGGGCGAATGTCGCGCACCACGCTCGCATTGGCTGGCGGATGCTCCGATCCAAAGCCGACCGGATCGGCCTTCAAAGGCATCACGGCGCCGTCGGCTGCCCTGATCTCGAATTTGTAGCTGACCCCATCCTTCAGCCCGGGAGTGAAGGTCTCCCACACGCCGGTTGCCCCGCGACGCCGCATCGGATGGCGCCGCCCGTCCCAGATGTTGAAGTCGCCGACGACCGACACCCGCTGCGCATTCGGGGCCCAGACCGCGAAATGCACGCCTTCCACGCCCTCATGGGTGATCAGATGGGCGCCCAGAACTTGCCAGATACGTTTGTGCGTACCCTCGCCCAAAAGATACTCGTCGAGTTCGCCCAGCACCGGACCAAACCGATAGGCGTCATCAAATTCCCATTCCGCGCCATGCCCCTGGGCGCGCAGCCTGTAGTCGCTTCGCTTGGCCAGCACCGCCTGAAACAGCCCGTCAAAGCCCGCTACCACCGCCGCCTCAACCGGCTTGGACCCCGCGCCCACCACCCAAAGCTTGTCTGCCCCTGGTACAAACGCCGTCACCACCCAATCCTTGCCACGCCGATGCTGCCCCAGCACGGAAAACGGATCACCATGTCGTCCTTCGACGATGGCCTGCGCCGTGGCGGAATCGAGGGGGCCGGATGTCATGCTGTCCTCACAAGGCTGACGGGATCGTCCAGATGTCCTGCATATAGCTGCGGATGGTGCGGTCTGACGAGAAATAGCCTGACCGCGCCGTGTTCATCGCCGCCATCCTGACCCATCTTTCGCGGTCGGCAAAGGCCTTGTCCACCTCGACCTGCGCCGCATCATAGGCTGCAAAGTCGCCCGCAACCAGAAAATGATCATGATGCCAGATCCGGTGCAACAGCCCGTGATAGCGGTCGACCTGATCGGGGCTGAAGCGTCCCTCGGCGATCTGCTGCAACACGTCCTGCAACGCGCCATTCGCCTCGATCACCAGACTCGATTGATCCGGCATGGCCCGCCGCGCCTGCGCCTCGGCGGTGGTCATGCCGAACAGAAAGAAGTTGTCCGCCCCGACTTCGCGCAAGATTTCCACGTTGGCCCCGTCCAGCGTGCCAATGGTCGGCGCACCGTTCATCATGAACTTCATGTTGCCGGTTCCAGACGCCTCCATCCCCGCCGTCGAGATCTGCTCTGACAAATCCGCGGCCGGCACCAGCCTCTCGGCCATCGAGACGTTGTAGTTGGCCGGATAGATGATCTTCAGCAGATCACTCGTCTGTGGATCGGCGTTAACAACGCTCGCCACATCATTGATAAGATGGATGATCTCTTTGGCAACCGCATAACCCGGCGCTGATTTGCCACCAAAGATCCTGACCCTTGGCACCCAGTTGCCACCGGGATCGGCTTTCAGCCGGTTGTAGTGGGCGATCGCCTGCAGGATGTTCAAGAGCTGCCGCTTGTATTCGTGGATGCGCTTGACCTGCACGTCGAACAATGCGTCCGGGTTCAGCACGACGCCCATCTCTGCCTTGACCCAGCCCGCCAGCGCCACCTTGTTCTGCCGCTTGGCCGCCGCAAACTCTGCCCGGAACGCCTTTTTCGCAATGAACGGCTCGATATCGCGCAGCCGGTCCAGATTGTCTTCCCAGCCTTCGCCGATCGTCCGCGTGATCAGCCCTGCCAAAGGCGGGTTCGCCATCCGCAGCCAGCGGCGCGGTGTCACGCCATTGGTCTGGTTTACGACACGCCCGGGATGCAGCTTGTCAAGCTCGGGGAACAGATCGGCCTTGACCAGATCGGAATGCAGCGCCGACACCCCATTGACCTTGTTGGCCATGATGAAGGCCAATTCGCCCATCCGCACCTCATGATGCTTGACGATGCCGACATAATGCGGCCGCGACGGATAGCTGCGCCGGTGCCAACCGTCGATGCGCTCGACAATCTGCATATGGCGCGGCAGCACGTTGCCAAACGTATAGGTCGCCCATTTTTCCAGCGCCTCGGGCAGCAGCGTATGGTTGGTGTAGCCAAGACAGGCCCGCGCCGTGTCGATGGCATCGTCAAATTCCATGCCGTGATCGTCGGCCAGAAGCCGCACAAGTTCCGGCCCCGCAATGGCCGGATGGGTGTCGTTCATCTGGATCGCCGCGTATTTCGGCAAGGCGCGCAGATCGTCATGGGTCGCCAGATAGCGCCGCAGGATGTCCTGCAATGCGGCCGAGGTCAGAAAGAACTCCTGCTTCAGGCGCAACTCCTTGCCCTGATAGGTGGTGTCGTCGGGATAAAGCACCCGCGACAGCGTCCGCGCCAGGGTCTCGGGCTCCGCCGCCGCGGTAAAGTCGCCCCGGTTGAACCGCTCCAGATCGAACAACGTCGTGGGCTTGGCGCTCCACAGCCGCAGCGTGTTGGCCCATTTGCCCTGCCAGCCGATCACTGGCGTGTCGTAGGCCGAGGCAAAGACGTTTTCCCCCGGGACCCAACGTTCTCGGCCATCCTTGACCTCGACCTCGCCCTTGAAGCCGATCTTGTAGGCGCTTTCCGGTCGCTCAAACTCCCACGGGTTGCGGTGCAAAAGCCAATCTTCCGGCATTTCCACCTGTTGACCGCCCAGGAACTGCTGGCGGAAAAGACCGAGTTCATAGCGAATGCCATAGCCGTAGGCCGGGCAACCTACCGTCGCCATCGACTCGATGAAGCACGCGGCCAGCCGGCCCAGACCGCCATTGCCCAAGGCTGCGTCCGGCTCGTCTGCAACCACATCGCGGAAGTCCTGACCAAAGCTGGCCATGACTTCAACCACGCTGTCGCGCAGGCCCAGGTTGACCGTCGCATCCTCCAAAAGACGCCCGATCAGGAATTCCATCGACAGATAATAGACCCGCTTGCGGTCCTCGCCCCAGGTGCGCCGGGTCGAATTGAACCACGGCTCGACGATGTGGTCGCGGATCGTAAAGCTCAACGCCATGCGCCAGTCGTAGACGCTGGCGTTAGGGGCATCCTTGCCCAGCGTCGACTTCAGATGGCGCAAGATGTCGTTCTGCAGGTGATTGTAGCTCAGAGATAGATCGTTCAATGTCGGGTCCGCCTGGCTTGTGCCTTTAGACGCACCCTAGCGTAGCCCCACG
>JANXPK010000061.1 GCA_025357355.1 Rhodobacterales bacterium | reverse complement strand
GGGTTTTGCCCGAGGGGGTCGAGGGTCTGCTGCGCGCGGCAATGGACTATGGCAGTGCGGCCTCGCCCAGCCGTTCGGCCACCATCACCAGATAGCCGTCGGGGTCCTGGACCAGAAATTCGCGCTGCCCGCCAAGCCGATCGCCCCAGTCCCGCCACTTTTCCCGAAGGGGGACGTAGAAGGCGTGACTGGCGGCACTGAAGCGGGCATGGACGGCAGCTACATCGGCGACAAAGACCTGAATGACGGCACCACGACCAAAGGGCGGCTCCATCGTCCCGGTCTCCCAATCGCCGTCGCGCTCGTAGATCATGACTTGCGCGCCGTCCGGATGCTGGAGAAGGGCGAGTTTCTGGGCGGGGCGCGTGAAGACCGGCTGCATGCCGACAAGGCCCGTCCACCACGCCAGCGACGCCGGATAGTCCCGCACCATCATTTCGCAGATCAGGTGGTTCCAGATGGCGGGTGGGGAGCCTTCGCCCATGCTGTCCTCCGTTTGACTTGGGGGGCAGGCTAGGGGAGATGTGGGCAAAGGGAAAGGTTGGCAATGATCTTTACGGTGGCAATCGACGGTCCGGCGGCGGCGGGCAAAGGCACGATCGGGCAGGCTTTGGCGGCGCGGTTTGGCTTTGCGCATCTGGACACCGGGCTTTTGTACCGGGCGGTGGCGGCCAAGGGCGGCGATTCGGTGGCGGCGGCGCGGGGACTGGTGGCGGCCGATCTGATGGGGGCGGGGTTGCGGACGCTGGACCTGGGGCAGGCAGCGTCGCGGGTGGCGGTGTTGCCGGGGGTGCGCGCGGCGCTGGTGGCGTTTCAGCGGCGGTTTGCCCGGGCCGAGGGTGGCGCGGTGCTGGACGGGCGCGACATCGGCACGGTGATCTGCCCCGAGGCGGAGGTGAAGCTTTACGTCACCGCCAGCCCGCAGGTGCGGGCGCATCGGCGCTGGCTGGAGGTGGGCGGCGATGAGACGCGAGTTCTGGCCGAGGTGCTGGAGCGGGATGGCCGCGACATGGGGCGGGCGGCGGCGCCGTTGAAGCCTGCGCAGGATGCAATTGTGCTGGACACATCGGTGTTGAGCATTGACGAGGCGGTGCAGGCGGCGGTTGATGTGGTGCAGGCGCGGATGGGGGCTTGAATGCAGATATCGGATTTGGCGGGCAAGGTTGTGCTGATCACCGGAGCCTCGACCGGCATCGGGGCGGCGCTGGCGCGGGGGTTTGCGGCGCAGGGGGCGGCGGTGGGCTTGCACTACCACGCCTCGGTTGACGCGGCAGAGGTGTTGGCGGCGGAGATTTCGGGCGCGGGAGGGCGCGTGGTGCTGATCCGGTCGGACATGGCCACGGGTGAGGGTGCCAGGTCGGCGGTGGATCAGGCGGTGGCGGCGTTCGGGCGGCTGGACGGGCTGATCAACAACGCGGGCGCCATGGTGCGGCGGGTCAGCTATGAACTGGCAACCGAGGCCGATTATGACGAGATCATGGATTTGAATGCGCGGTCGGTTCTGGTGGCCTGTTCGGCGGCGATCCCGCATCTGAAGGCGGCGGGGGGCGGGTTCATCATCAACACCTCGTCGATTGCGGCGCGGAATGGGGCCGGGGGTGGAGCGGGGCTGTATGGGTCAGCCAAGGCGTTCGTGTCGAATGTGACGCGGGGGATGGCCAAGGAGCTGATCGCGTTCGGCATAAGGGTGAACGCCGTGGCGCCGGGGGTGATCGCGACGCCGTTTCACGAGCGTTACTCGACCGAGGCGCAGATGAAGGCGATGGTGGCGACGGTGCCGCAGGGCCGGGCCGGGGTGGCCGAGGATTGCGTCGGGGCTTACTTGTTTCTGGCCTCGGCAGAGCTGTCGGGCTACATCATCGGACAGGTGATCGAAGTCAATGGCGGGCAGTTGATGCCGTGACGGGGCAGCGTCCACACATGGACATGGCGGAGGTCGTAACAAAATCAATGGCTTGCAATTATACGTTCATATAGTGGCAAGGTTTGTCCCACGGAGGCGGGAAAAGGCAGGGTGAACCCTGCCCTAAGAGCCCTTGGCTTCATCCGCCTCATAAGCCTCGATGATGCGGCCGACGAGCGGGTGCCTCACCACGTCTTTCGACGTGAAGTAGTTGAAGCTGACGCCCTTGACCCCGCTCAGGATACGCTCGGCCTCTGACAGGCCAGAGTTGGTGCCGCGCGGCAGGTCTACCTGGGTGCGGTCGCCGGTGATGACCATGCGGCTGCCTTCGCCAAGGCGGGTCAGGAACATCTTCATCTGCATGGCGGTGGCGTTCTGCGCCTCGTCCAGCACGACGAAGGCGTTGCTGAGCGTGCGGCCGCGCATGAAGGCGAGGGGGGCGATTTCGATGCGCTTTTCCTCGATCAGTTTCTGCACCTGCTTGCCGGGCAGAAAGTCGTTCAAGGCGTCGTAAAGGGGCTGCATGTAGGGGTCGATCTTTTCCTTCATGTCGCCGGGCAGAAAACCCAGCCGCTCTCCCGCCTCGACGGCAGGGCGCGACAGGATGATCTTTTCGACCGCACCCGAGATGAACATGGTGACGCCGACGGCGACGGCAAGATAGGTCTTGCCCGTGCCGGCGGGGCCGATGCCAAAGCCCATTTCGTGCGAAAAGAGGTTGGCGACATAGGCTTTCTGCGCCTCTGTCCGGGGTTCGACGCCGCGTTTGCGGGTGCGCAGTTCGGTGGGCGAGCCGTGGAACATTTCGATCTGTTCATCAGACGTGCGCAGATGATCGTTCGGCATGGGACGCCCCAATCTGATGGCGCCATCGACATCGCCCGCCGCCACGCCGCGCCCGCTTTCCAGCCGGGCATAAAGCCCGCGCAACACAGCCGCCGCCTGTTCGCGGTTGGACTTGTCGCCGATGACCGCCAGCCGATTGCCCCGGCGCAGCACGTGAACCCCCAATTGATGCTCTACCTGAGCAAGGTTGCGGTCAAATTCGCCGCAAAGATCAATCAACAACCGGTTGTCAGGAAATTCGAGTGTGGTTTCCACAACATCTTCGGGACGGGTCGGGGGGGTCAGCGCGCTGATGCCCAATGCGGTCTCCTTCTGGGACTGGATGCGGGGTCAAGCCGTCAGGTCGTACACAAAGTCTGGTCCGCAACATGCGTTCTGGCAAGAGTGAACTGCGGTCGGACTCATCGTCGCCGCGAAGGATTTAAATTTGATGACAAAATCAGCATAACAATAACCAGAGCCGCAGCTTTCGACTGCGGCTCTGGTCAGAATGGCGGATCGGGTCAGTTGGTCGGGGTGACCGGCGGGCCGACGTGATGGCCCGGCACCCAATCGGGAATGCCCGGCGCTTGCGCGCGGTAGTTGCCCAGAACGGTGCCCGGCGGGTAGAGGTTGTTGCAGACCGGCAGGCCGGAGACCGGATCGAAGCGGCGACCGGAATACCCTTCAGCCCCGTCGTCCATCATCCAGCCCTGGCAGCCATCCGGGTCATAGACGATGGCCGCGTTGCCGTCCTTAAGCACACCCGAGTTGATGCCGGTATCATAGGCGGTGGCGATCACCGTGTCGGGGCTTTGGGTATAGGGGGTCAGGCCGGAGCATCCCGACAAAACCAGAGCCGTCGCCATCAAAGCGGGGATTGATACAAATTTGATCATTTGGGTCACCACCTGTAGCAAACGACTTCGACGCGACGGTTCTGCTGCATTCCGGCGGCAGTTGCGTTGCTCGCAATCGGTTGACGTTCGCCAAAGCCCATTTCGCGCTCGACCACCGCCCCGACAGAGCGGGCGACGTCGGCCACCGCTTTGGCGCGGCGTTCGGACAGGCCCATGTTGTATTCATCCGAGGCGCGGCTGTCGGTATGGCCATAGACGGCATAACCGAAGGCGCCAGACTTGCTGAAGAAATCCGAAAGGCGGCGGCGGCCGGTGGCGGTCAGTTGCGCGCTGTCGGTCGCGAAAAGCGTGTCGGTGTTTTCGACCAGGCAGGAATTCTTCCTGAGACAGACCGGCTTGCCGGTGTCGGGATGAACGCGGTCCAGCATATAGCCTTCCAGCCCGCCGTCGGCCCACCAGTGCATGCAGCCGTCATCGTCAACCCAGATGCCCCATTCGACTTTCCCGGCGATCTGGGGCGCCTGCTGCGCCATCGCCATGGTTGCCCCGAACAGCCCAGCGGTCAGGGCGGTCGCCCCAAGGGCCAGCTTCAGGGACTTGGACAAAAGTTTCACAGCCGAAGCCTCCTCATTAGCAATGCCACCACTTTGACACAGAAATGCCGTCAGGATGCGCCAAAGTAAAGGAAATTCACGCATATGCTATTGAAATTAAAGTAAAATTGTTCGCCTGATGGAACCAAAGCCGCCGAAGGTTATCCATTGGCGCGATGCAGGAAACATCCTGCCACAATTGGTTAAAGGGAAATCCTTACCCCGGCCAAGGAGTTGGCGGAGGAAGCTGATATCCTGACGCGGGCCAGTTCCCCGACCCGGCCCAGCGAATCATCGACATGAACGGCATGCAGGTGACCCGACTTTCCGACCATCTGGCCAGGCATCCGGCCGGGTTTTTCGTAAAGCACGGTGACCTCGCGCCCGACCATGGCATCCTGTGCGGCGCGCTGCTGCGCGGTGATCAACGCCTGAATTTCGTAGAGGCGGGCGTTGCTGACATCTTCGGGCAGGGTGGGCTTTTCGGCGGCGGGGGTGCCAGGGCGGGGCGAGTAGCGGAAGCTGTAGGCCATGCCGAAACCAACCGCGCGGATCAGGTCGAGCGTCGCCTGATGGTCGGCATCGGTTTCGCCGGGGAAACCGGCGATGAAGTCGGAGCTGAGCAGGATGTCGGGGCGGGCGGCGCGGATGCGTTCGATCAGCGCAAGGTATTGCGCGGCGGTGTGTTTGCGGTTCATCGCCTTGAGGATGCGGTCAGAGCCTGATTGGACCGGGAGATGCAGGTAGGGCATCAGCTTGGGTTCATCGCCGTGGGCGGCAATCAGATCGTCTTCCATGTCGCCCGGATGCGAGGTGGTGTAACGGATGCGGGCAAGGTCGGGCATCAGGACCAGTTCGCGGATCAGGCGGGCAAGGCCGTAGCCCGGGGCGTGATAGGCGTTGACGTTCTGGCCCAGGAGCGTGATCTCGCGCACGCCCTTGGCCGTCAGTTCACGCGCCTCGGTCAGGATGCGGTCGACCGGGCGGGAGACTTCGGCGCCACGGGTGTAGGGGACGACGCAGAAGGCGCAGAACTTGTCGCAGCCCTCTTGCACGGTCAGAAAGGCGGCAGGGCCACGGGTGGCGCGGGCGGAGGGCAAAAGGTCGAACTTGTCCGCGGTGGGAAAGTCGGTGTCGGTGGTCTTGCCAACCCCGCGCACCATTTCGGGCAGGCGGTGATAGGATTGCGGACCGACGACGATGTCGACGAGGGGCATGCGGCGCTTGATCTCATCGCCCTCGGCTTGTGCCACGCAACCGGCGACGCCGATCTTGAGGTCAGGCCGCGCGGCTTTGAGCGGGCGCAGGCGGCCAAGGTCGGAAAACAGCTTTTCGGACGCCTTTTCGCGGATATGGCAGGTATTGAGCAGCACCATGTCGGCGTCTTCGATGACATCGGTGGTGACATAGCCGTTACCGCCCATGGCCTCGACCATGCGCTCGCTGTCATAGACGTTCATCTGACAGCCATAGGTCTTGATGAAGAGTTTCTTCGTGTCAGCCATGGCCAGCCGTTTATGCCAAAGCCGGGCACTCTGCAACGCGGGTGGTCTTGCATTAGTGGTCTGGTTAACTTCATCTGGCAGAAAGGCCAAAGGCAACAGGACCGCCATGAGATACGCGTCGATCGACCACTTCCTGAAGGACGGCGCCGCCGAGCTGGCCAAGGGGCCGATCGCCGTGGTGATGGCCGAGGACGATGTCGAGGTCGAGACCACCCTGCAGCACTATCTGAGCATGGGGTTCTTGCAGGTGGTGATGCTGGCCGACGACGGCATCGCCGTGTTGCCCGAAATGGAGGCCAGGGTGTTGCGTGTCAGTTTTGACACGCATGTCGACAGCGCGATGGTCACGGCGATCAACCGACTGATCAAGGCGGTGCCGGGGATCTGGATCTATTACTGCTACAACGCGGAATATCTGTTCTATCCGTTCTGCGAGACCCGCAACATACGGGAAATGCTGGCCTTTCATAGCGAAGAGCGGCGCGATGCCATGCTCAGCTATGTGATCGACCTTTATGCCGACGATCTGGACCGTTTCCCCAATGCGGTGTCGCTGGAGGCGGCGCATCTGGACCGGTCAGGCTATTATGCGCTGGGGCGGCCGGACGTGGCCAACCACAACCATCCGCGCGAGCGCCAGCTTGATTTCTTTGGCGGGCTGCGCTGGCGGTTCGAGGAACATATCCCGCTGCCGCGTCGCAAGATCGACCGCATCGCGCTGTTTCGCGCCAAGCCAGAGCTGGAACTGCGGCCCGATTTCACCTTTTCGGACGAGGAATACAACACCTATGCCTGCCCCTGGCACCACAACATCACGACCGCCATCGTCAGTTTCCGCACGGCCAAGGCGCTGAAGACCAATGCAGGGTCAATGTTCGACATCCGCTCGTTCCGCTGGCACAACTCGATCCCGTTTGAGTGGGACAGCCAGCAGCTGATGGACCTGGGGCTGATGGAGCCGGGGCAGTGGTTTTGACTTCGGACGACCGGGCCGCTATGGCAGGGGATTGACCCGAAACTCCGCAGGACGGCGAGTGCCCCATGGAATATCTGGAACAGACGCTGCAGGGGCTTTTCGTCGATCTGCACCGATCCGGGCTGTGGCCCGACCAAAAGGCCATCTCGGATTCAATCCTGATGGTGCCGTCGTCGCAGATTCTGGCGGAATATGCGGCGGAAAAAGGCAAGGGTCTGGTGGATTTGCGCGCCTTTTATGCGCGGTTTTTCCGGCCCGCAAAGGGCGCCGAAACCGGGTATCGCACCGATCCGGCCCATGGGCCCAAGGCTCATCTGGCCGCGATCTGGCCGCATCTGACCCGCGGCGCGGATGACCCGCGGGAACGTTCGACCCGGTTCGCGCTGCCGCATCCCTATGTGGTGGTCGGCGGGCGGTTTCAGGAGGCCTATTACTGGGACAGCTACTTCACCCAGATCGGGCTGCTGAAAACCGGGCAGCACGGGCTGGTGCGCGACATGCTGGACAATTTCGCCTATGCGATTGCCAAGGTCGGACATATCCCGAACGGCTTTCGCTCTTATTTCCTGACGCGGTCGCAGCCGCCGTTCTTTGCGGC
This sequence comes from Rhodobacterales bacterium, assembly GCA_025357355.1. Taxonomy (GTDB): domain Bacteria; phylum Pseudomonadota; class Alphaproteobacteria; order Rhodobacterales; family Rhodobacteraceae; genus Stagnihabitans. Next base: position 84 of record JANXPK010000061.1, on the reverse strand, counting down.
GATGGTGCAGGACTACGGCCGCGCCACGGGCGATCTGGCCGGGGCCTATGCCACATACTTGCCCGCGATGGAGGCCGAATATCG
>JANXPK010000044.1 GCA_025357355.1 Rhodobacterales bacterium | reverse complement strand
CGATTTCAACTTTTGTCCGCAGCGGGATTCGGAGGTAAATGAATTGCGGTCACGTGGCTTTGCGCTGTTAGAATGATTCCAAACCTTGACTTCACCAAGGCCGTAGCGCATATCCGACTGGAATAGTCGGAGATTGCAATGTTCATCCAGACCGAATCCACACCGAACCCTGCGACGCTGAAATTCCTGCCCGGTCAGGCGGTGCTCGACCTTGGCACGGCGGACTTTCCAAGCGCCGAAACCGCGGGCAAATCGCCGCTGGCCAGCCGGATTTTCGCGGTTGGCGGCGTTGCAGGCGTGTTTCTGGGCACCGATTTTGTCACTGTGACCAAGGCCGACGCCGTCGATTGGCAGCACATCAAGCCGGCGATTCTGGGCGCCATCATGGAGCATTACCAATCGGGTGCCGCCGTGATGGAAGGCAGCCAGATCGCCCATACCGCCCATGACGGACCGGATGGCGACATCGTCAAGCAGATCCAGGAATTGCTGGACACCCGGGTGCGGCCTGCGGTGGCGCAGGATGGCGGCGACATCACTTTCCACGGCTTTGACCGGGGCGTGGTGTATCTGAACATGAAGGGGGCCTGTGCCGGGTGCCCCTCGTCCACATTGACGCTGAAGATGGGGATCGAGAATTTGTTGCGGCACTATATCCCCGAGGTGATCGAGGTTCGTCCTGTTGCCGCCTGAGGTTAGGGTTCTGGCAATCGACACATCGGCGGCGCATTGCGCCGCCGCTTTGTTATGCGGCGAGCGTATGGTGACGCGGGTTGAATTGATGGACAAGGGCCAAGCCGAGCGGCTGGTGCCGATGCTGGACGAGTTGCTGGCAGCAGAGGCGGTGGGCTGGACGGACATCGGGCTGATTGCCGTGGGCGTGGGGCCGGGCAATTTCACTGGCATCCGGATCGCGGTGGCGCTGGCGCGGGGGCTGGCGCTGGGGCTGGGGGTGCCTGCGGTTGGAGTGACCGGGTTCGAGGCGGTGGCGGGGGCGGTGCCACACGGGTTGCCGTGTCAGGTGGTGCTGCCTGCGCCACGAGGGCAGGTCTATGTGCAGCGTATTGGTTCCGAAGCGGAGGCGGCGCTTATCCTTGATGCCGGGGTTGCAGAGGCGAGTGGCGAGGCGATGCTGTATCTGGCCGATGTGCCGTTGGCGGAGTTTGTGGCGGCGGTGGCGCGGGTCGGCCGGGGCAAGGTTGGAGCGCAGCCGCGCCCGAAGCCGTTCTATCTGCGCGGGGCCGATGCCGCGCCGCCCGCCGACTTGCCGCCGGTCATTCTGCCATGACTGCGGCCGAGATGGCCCGGCTGCATAGGATGGCCTTTGTGATGCCGCGTCCATGGTCGGAGGGGGAGATTGCCGCGATGCTGGCGTCAGAGTTCAGTTTTGCGGTGACCGCAGAGCACGGGTTTCTGATTGGGCGGGTCGTGGCGGGCGAGGCGGAATTGCTGACGGTGGCGGTTGATCCGGCAATGCAGGGCCGGGGGATCGGGCGGGGGTTGGTTGCGGGGTTTGTGGCCGAGGCGCGCAGGCGGGGGGCGGAGCGGGCATTTCTGGAAGTGGCCGAGGATAATGCGGCGGCGCGGGCGGTTTATGAAGGCGCGGGATTTCTGG
>JANXPK010000031.1 GCA_025357355.1 Rhodobacterales bacterium | reverse complement strand
CGCCGCAGGAAACCAACACCCACACTCCGACAATTTGCCTAAAATTTCGCTTCATCTTGGCGCAAATACTCCACGGGGGTACGGGGGTGTGAAACCCCCGCGCGGCCTTGCTGCAGCAGTGCAGCGATCACACGTCAGCCCGGCCTTGACCTTTGTCACTCCACCGCCGCCGCACCCCCGGCCGCTGTCCGGTCCGCGATGAACTGCGCCAGCCGCGCCTCGGCTTCGGCGCAATGGGCCGGCGGCTGGAATTCCGCCAGCACGCGCTGCCAGATCGCCGTCGCCCGCCGTTCCGACGACAGCCCACCGGCCTCGCTCCACTGGCCAAAGTTCGACAGATCGGCCACCAGCGGCGCATAGAACGCCCCGTCATAGCGCGCCATGGTATGGGCGGCCGCAAAGAAATGCCCACCCGGCGGCACCTCGGCCAAGGCGTCCAGCGCGAAATCCTCGACCGCCGCCCCCGGCTTCACGCACATTTCGGCCAGCGTTTGCAGCGCCTCTATATCATTGATGAACTTCTCGTAGCCGAACGACAGCCCGCCCTCCAGCCATCCCGCCGCATGAATGACCAGCGTCGCATGGGCCATCAGCGCCCCCCACAGCGTCATCGTGGTTTCCTGCGCCGCCTGCATGTCGGCGGCATTGCTCGCCGCCCCTGACCCCGACCGCCACGGCATGCCGACATGCCGCGCCAACTGTCCCGAGCCGATCTGCATCTTCAGATGCTCTGGCGTCCCGAACGCCGGCGCCCCCGACTTCATGTCGACGTTGGACGAAAACCCGCCATAGCTGACCGGCGACCCAGCCTTCGCCAGTTGCGCCAGCGTGATCCCCGCCAGCGCTTCGGCATGCTGCAAGATCAGCGCCCCCGCCACTGTCACCGGCGCCATCGCCCCGGCGAGGCAAAACGGCGTGATGATTGACGCCTGCCCGGCGCGGGCAAAATCAATGATCCCCTGCGCCATCGGATTGTCCAATTGCCGGGGCGAGTTGGTGTTGATCACCGTATAGGCCCAGACCCCGTCCGCCCAATCGGCCTCTGATAAACCCAGCCCCAGCCGGATCATCGCCAGACTGTCCTCGATCTGCCTGCGGCCCCGCGCATAGACGAACATCGACTTGTCGGCCCGCGCGATCTGCGCCCGCATCATCGCATAGTGGCGCAGGTTCGCTGCGACATCCTGCGGCTCCACCGATGGCCCCAACACGTGGATCACATCGAACGACTGCTGCAACGCCAGCGTTTCCTCGTAGTCGCGCAACGTCCCCGGCCTGCGCCCGCGCGCAAGGTCCGTCGCATTCGGGCATCCCGCGCCCGGCCCGAACAACAGTTGCCCCGGCGCATAGTCCCGCTCTCGCCCCGGATTGACCGACCGCATCCGCCAAGACCGTGGCGCCGCCGCCAAAGCGGCCTCGACAATATCGCGCCCGATGAACACCATCTCGCCGTCCACCCGCGCGCCCGCGGCTGCGTAAAGCCCCTGCGCCTCGGGCAGCAGCACTTTCATCCCCTCCCGCTCCAGCACGCCCAAAGCCGCCTCGTGCAAGGCGGCCACGGCGTCATCGCTGAACACCGACTGCTGGGTAAATGGATGGGTCAGGTGGATATAATCCACCGGGCGACCCTTGCGACCGGGGTTGCGTATGCGTGCCATGCGGTCAAGCTAACCGCGCCCCATCGCAAAACCCGCCCATTCGCGACGCCTCATGCCGCTTGCGCCACCAACACCTGTTCGCGGATCGGCAGATGGATCAGGGCCGAGAATGCGCCGACCCCCACCCCGATCCACCACACCGTGGTATACCCCCCGGTCAGGTCATACATCCGCCCACCCAGCCAGACCCCCAGGAACGACCCGATCTGATGGCTCAGGAACACAAAGCCGTACAGCGTTCCCATGTAGCGCAGCCCATAGATATGCGCGACCAATCCACTGGTCAGCGGCACCGTCGCCAACCACATCGACCCCATCGCCGCCGAAAACAGCAGCACCGTCAAAGGCGTCATCGGCAGCATGATGAACAGCGCCGACACAATGGTCCGTCCAGTATAAATTGCCGCCAGAAGGTACTTTTTCGAATACCGCTTGCCCAGCCACCCAGCAAGAATCGACCCCGCGATGTTGAAGAGCCCGATCACCGCAATCGCCACCGCCCCCAGGGCGGAGGTCGTGGTGATGCCGATCGCCGCTAACATCCCATTGGGGTCGATCGCCCCGCATTTCTCGGTCACGAAGGCCGGGAAATGCGCCGTGATAAAGGCCAGTTGATAGCCGCAGGAAAAGAAGCCCATGAAGATCATCAGATACGACGGGTCCTTGAAGGCGCGCACCAGAACGGTGCCCAGTGACTCCTCCAGCTCCCTGCGGGTCGCGACCGTGGGCGAACGCAGGAAGGGCAGGGCGAACAGGGCAAACAGGATCACCACCGAAAAGATCACGAACACCGTCTGCCAGTGGTAATGTGCCAGCAGCGCCTGCGCCGTTGGCGCGCCGATCACTTGCCCCGCCGACCCCGCCGCCGTGGCAATGCCGAGCGCGAGCGAGCGATGCTCGGGCTTCGCCGCCCGTCCGACAATCGCCAGGATCACCCCGAACCCGGTGCCCGCGATGCCAAAGCCCACCAGAATCTCCAGAAGCTGCATCTGCCCCGGCGTCACCGCATAAGACGACAGCACCAGCCCCGCCGAATACATCAGCGCGCCCGCGATGATGGCGCGGCGGTCGCCGAACCTTTCAGCCAACGCGCCGAAAATCGGCTGGCCGATGCCCCAGGCCAGATTCTGCACCGCGATGGCCAGCGAGAAATCAGAGCGGACCCAGTTGAACTCGGACGCAATCGGGATCTGGAACACGCCGAAACTGGCGCGGATGGCAAAACCCAAAAGCAAGATCGCGCAGCCCGCGATCAGAACCGGGGTGAAGATCGTCTGTCTGGTCATGGCGCGTCCCTCGTAAGGTGCCGGAACTTGTACCCGGCACCGGGCCGCGTCAAACGGATTTTTGTGATGGTGACAAGTTGGCGAAACCGCGGTCTTGGGACGTCGGACCGGGCGGCAAACTCAAGGAAAAAGTGTAGAGGCGATGTAGAGGGAATGTAGGTGCTTTGTAGGTCGTTCACCTCTGGTTAATCAGGCCCCAGATGCCGCTGTCCCCGCGCCGCCGCCAGATCCATCTGCCGCTGCCGCTCGCGGAACCTTGCCCGGTCGGATTCGTCATATTCTTCAATGCAATACGGACAGCGCACCCCGTTCTCAAAGTGCGGGCTGGCCCGGTCTTCGGTGCTCAGCGGCCTGCGGCAGGCCCGGCACGCGGTGAAATCGCCCGGTTTCAACCCAGGACCGACCGAAATTCTTTCATCAAAAACAAAGCATTCGCCCTGAAAAAGGCTTTCCTGTTGCGGCACTTCCTCCAGATATTTCAGGATACCGCCCTTGAGGTGAAAGACCTCGCTAACCCCTTGACCCAAAAGATAATTCGTCGATTTCTCGCAACGGATACCCCCCGTGCAGAACATCGCAATCCGCTTGCCCGTAAAACGGTCGCGGTTCGCCTGCCACCACGCCGGAAACTCAATGAAAGCATGGGTTTGCGGGTCAACTGCCCCCCGAAACGTACCGATCTGCACCTCGTAATCGTTGCGCGTATCAATCACCGCCACATCCGGCGATAAAATCAAACTATTCCAATCACTTGGCCTCACATAATGCCCGACCCTGGCCCGTGGGTCGACATCCGCCTGCCCCATCGTGACGATCTCCTTCTTGACCCGCACTTTCATCCGGCCAAAAGGCATTGAATTCGCTGCACTTTCCTTCCATTCCAGCCCCTCGCACCCCGGCAAGTCCGCCACATGCGCCAGCACCGCCGCCACGCCCGTGGGACTGC
>JANXPK010000013.1 GCA_025357355.1 Rhodobacterales bacterium | reverse complement strand
CGCTGCTTTACGGCTGCGGCCTGCGGATATCCGAGGCGCTGGGCCTGACCGGGGCGGCGCAACCCTTGGCCGATGTGCTGCGCATCACCGGCAAGGGCGGCAAGGAAAGGCTGGTGCCGGTGCTGCCTGCGGCCCGCGCGGCGGTGGCCGAATATGTCCGGCTGTGCCCGCATGACCTGGCTGGCGGACCGCTGTTTCGCGGCGTGCGTGGCGGCGCCTTGAACCCGCGTCTGATCGCTCTGGTCATGGAAAAGGCCCGGGCGCAGCTTGGCCTGCCCGCCAGTGCGACGCCGCACGCGCTGCGCCACAGCTTTGCCACGCATCTGTTGTCGGCGGGTGGCGATCTGCGGGCCATTCAGGAACTTCTGGGCCATGCCTCGCTGTCCACGACGCAAGCCTACACCGCCGTCGATACCGCGCGCCTGATGGAGGTTTATGACCGGGCGCATCCCAGGGCGTAAAGCCCCGCCACCTTGGGCGGCTAGTGCCGTTGATCCGGCTTTCGCTTGGCGTGTCGCATCATCCTCCGCCCCGATTCGCAGACCTATGGTTAACGCGGAGCCGATGCCGAAAACCTCGCAAGGCGTGTAGAGGCATTGTAGGCGGAATGTAGGCGGTTTGTAGGTCGTTCATCTTTCGTTAATCAGGCCAATTAACGCGGCGTTCTCAAGGGCTTGGCATCAAGCGTCCGCAACCAAAATCCGCGCCGTGACATGTGTCCAATTCAAGCCCCGCACCACACACCCTGCCTCGACCCGCGATCGCCAAATCGCGCTGCGTTCAAATGGCGATGTGGTCGCATTTGGACGTAGTCACCCCCCGCAAACCCATGCCAACCCCCACCCGCGCTTGCAAGATAGCGCTATTTCGGCCATCAAACGGATATGGATATCCGCTTCAAGGCCCTTTCCGCCCACCTGCTGACCGCCACCGGCGCCGTTCTCTCGATGTTTGCCATGATGGAAGCGGTGCAGGAAAAGTGGAGCATGATGTTCCTGTGGCTGGTCGTGGCGCTGATGGTCGATGGCATCGACGGGCCCCTGGCGCGGCGCTATGACACGCCCAACAACTGGCCCACCTATGACGGCGTGTTGATGGACCTCATCGTCGATTACCTGTCCTATGTCTTCATCCCGGCCTTTGCCCTGTTCAAATCCGGCTTGCTGCCGGGCTGGACTGGCTGGATTGCCATCATCGCCATCACCTATGGTTCGGTCATCTATTTCGCCGACACGCGGATGAAGACCAAGGACAAAAGTTTCTCAGGCTTTCCAGCATGTTGGAACATGGTGGTGCTGGTGCTGTTTGCGACCAAGCCTGACTATTACGTGATCCTGACCATTGTCATCGTCCTGACCATCACGATGTTTCTGAACCTGAAGTTCGTCCATCCGACCCGCACCAAACGCTGGCATTGGATCAACCTGCCGGTTTCGGTGGGGTGGCTGTTCTTTGCGACCTGGTCGGCCTGGGTGAATTTTGCCGAAGGGGTGATCGTGGAATGGGGGCTGATCGCGACCTCGCTTTACCTGTGTCTGGCCGGGATCGCGCAAGAGTTGTTCCCCGACCGCAGCGTCGAGCGGATCAGCTGAACTCATAGACGGGTGATAATGACGCCAGCCACGATGACCGTCGCGGCCAAAATCTTTGTCCCGGTCATCCGCTCGGCAAAGGCCAGCCAGCCGATCAGCACCGCAAACAGGATCGAGGTCTCGCGCAAGGCCGCGACAAGAGCGATGGGAGCCACCGTCATTGCCCAGACCGAAACCCCGTAAGCGGCATAAGAGGCGGCGCCCGCTATCGCCCCCGTCCCCCAGGCAAGGCGCTGACGCGGCAAGACATTTCTTCCTTTCCAGACCAGCATCACACTGGCAAAGCCGAGCCCGTCCGCCATGAACACCCAAGCCACATAGCCCACCGCATCCCCCGCCACCCGCGCACCCTGACCGTCGATCAAAGTATAGGTCGCGGTGGCCGTGGCGGCACCTAGGGCATACGGAATGAGGCGGCGGTTCTCTCCGCTGGACAGCACACCTTGCGCCATCGTCAGGATGCCCAGCCCAAGCACGGCGATGCCGGCGAACTGCAAGGGAGTGATGAGGTCCGCTAGAAACAGGGCCGAAGCGATTGCCACAACCAAGGGTGCGGTGCCGCGGGCGATGGGATAGACGCGCGACAGGTCGCCGCGCGCATAGGCGTAGGCGAGAAAGAACTTGTAGAAGAAATGCGCCAGGCCCGAGGCCGCGACCCAGGGCAGAACGCGGAGCGTGGGGGCGGGGCTGAAGATGGCGACGGTCAGGCCGATCGGCACCTCGAATACCGACAGGACAACCATGGCACCCAACCGCGATGTGCCTGTTTTCACGATTGAATTCCACAAGGCGTGCAGCAGGGCCGACCCGAGGACGGCAAGGAGAATTGGGAAGGTCACTGACGGTCCTGTGTGTTTGGCTGGCAGCTGAAGGGCTTCACACCCATTGGTTCACCAGAAGGATATTTAGGGACAGATGATGAGGATGGTCAAATCAGGAGCGATGCTGCGCCTTCGTGTTTCAAGAGCCAGACCTTGGTTTCAACGCCGCCATTGGCCGAAAACCCGCCCAGGCTGTGGGCGCCAAGGATGCGATGGCAGGGAATGATGATCGGGATCGGATTGAGGCCGCAGGCCTGGCCGATGGCTTGGGCGGGGCGTGAAGGGCGCGGGCGAGGTCGCCGTAGGTGCGGGTCTCGCCCAAGGGGATGGCGGCCATGGCGCGGCGGACCTGTTCGTTGATGCCGGTGCCCCAGTGCAGGGGCAGGTCGAATTGACTGAGTTTGCCCGCGAAATAGGCCCGTAGTTGGTGGGCGGCCTCGACTGTCAAGTCAGAGGGGTCACCGGGCAAAGCGCGCCAATCAAGGCGGGTGATGACACCCGCCTCTTCAGTGATGGTGATGGTCCCAAGGGGCGATTGGAGGGCGGAACTGGCCATGCCGCAGCATGGCCAGACCGAGAGCACTAGTCTAGAGCGGCGTTGCATCGGGCGCAGGTGTGCGGGTGCTTGTGGGTGCCGACATCCGGCAGCACCTTCCAGCAGCGTTGGCATTTCTGGCCGATGGCCTTTTCGAAGACAACGCCGATGTCGGGCACTTCGGGCAGCCGGAACGCCTCTTGCGGTTCGGGGTCGGCGGTAAGCTGGATGTCGGACGTGATGCAAAGGTCGGCAAAATTGACTGACCTCAGTGCCGCAAGGATGGCGGTGTCGGCGACATGCACAACCGGGGCCGCCTCAAGCGAGGCGCCGATGACCTTGGCGGTGCGCTGGATTTCGAGCGCTCCAGTCACGACGCGGCGGGCGGCACGGATGCCGTCCCATTTGGCGGCGAGGGCGGGGTTGAGCCACGACTCCGGGGTGAATGGCATGTCTTGCAGATGCACCGAGCTTTGCTCGCCGGGGAAGCGGCACAGCCAGACCTCCTCCATCGTGAACACCAGAACCGGGGCAAGCCAGGTGGTCAACCGGTGGAAGAGGATGTCAAGGACAGTGCGGGCGGCACGGCGGGTCAGCGAGGTTGGGGCGTCGCAGTAAAGGCTGTCTTTGCGAATGTCGAAATAGACGGCACTCAGATCGGTGGTCGCGAAGGTGAACAGCTTCTGGAACACGCCCTGGAAGTCGTATTTGGCATAGCCTTGGCGTACCTCGGCATCCAGTTCAGCGAGGCGGTGCAGGACCCATTGTTCCAGTTCGGGCATGTCTTGAGCGGCGACTTTCTCGGCGTCAGTAAAGTCCTTCAAGTTGCCCAAGAGGAAGCGCATGGTGTTGCGCAGGCGGCGGTAGCTGTCGGCGGTGCCCTTGAGAATCTCCTTGCCTATGCGCAGATCGACCGTGTAGTCGGCTTGGGCGACCCACAGGCGCAGGATGTCGGCGCCGTATTCGTCGATCACCGCCTGCGGGGCGACGGTGTTGCCCAGCGATTTGGACATCTTCATTCCCTTTTCATCGAGCGTGAAGCCGTGGGTCAGAACGCCACGATAGGGCGCCCGCCCCATGGTGCCGCAGGCTTGCAGCATCGAGGAATGAAACCAGCCGCGATGCTGGTCGGTGCCTTCAAGGTACAGGTCGGCAATGCCGTCGGTAGAGCCATCTTCGCGGTCACGCAGGACGAAAGCGTGGGTGGAGCCTGAGTCAAACCAGACGTCGAGCACGTCGGTAACCTGTTCATAATCCTGTGGATTGACGATGCCGTCTAGGATGCGTTCCTTGAATCCTTTCACAAACCAAACATCAGCGCTTTCTGCTTCGAATGCCGTCGTGATCCTGGCGTTGACCTGTAGGTTGCGCAGCAGGAAGTCAGGGTCGGTCGGCTGGGCGCCCTTCTTGGTGAAAGCAGTCAGGGGGACGCCCCAGGCACGTTGGCGGCTGAGGACCCAATCGGGGCGGGCCTCAATCATGGAATGCAGACGGTTGCGACCGCTGGGCGGGGTCCAGGTGACCAGTTGGTTGATAGAATTGAGAGCGCGCTGGCGGATGGTCTGGCCATAGGTGCCAAGGCCGTCGTCGAGGGGTTTGTCGATGGCGACGAACCATTGCGGGGTATTGCGGTAGATCAGCGGCGCCTTGGAGCGCCAGGAGTGGGGGTAGGAATGTTTGACCTTGCCTTTGGCGAAGAGGGCGCCTTGCGCCGCGAGGGCCTTGATGTTGGAGACATTGGCCGGACCTTCCTTGCCGTCGGGCAGGATGATGGCCTGACCGCCGAAGACCGGCAGGTTTTGGCGATAGGTGCCGTCGGGTTCGACATTGTAGGTCATCGGCAGGCCGTGTTTCAGGCCCATCTGGTAGTCGTCATCGCCGTGGCTGGGCGCGGTATGGACAAAACCGGTGCCCGCGTCGTCAGTGACGTGATCGCCGGGGAGAAGGTGGACGGGGTAGTTCCATTCTGAGACGACGTTGCCGTCGGCGTCCCGGATTCCGTGGTAGGGGTGATTGCAAAGAATGCTGCGCATCTCGGACTTTACATCCTCCGATGCGGCCACATCCCGC
>JANXPK010000819.1 GCA_025357355.1 Rhodobacterales bacterium | reverse complement strand
GGCGGATGGACAAAAGCGACAGGATCGTCGCCTTGTCCCCGCGATCGATGCCCTGGGTTTGCACATTCAGAACATCCTCGAAGATCAGCAGGCTTTGCACCCGCTCAAAGCCGCGCCGCGCCCGTTCGGCAGCATCCCGGTCCTCCCAACGGAAACGGTTCACCAGCAGGGCAAAGCGGCGGCGCTTTTTGGCGAACGTCATCTCGGTGATTGGAAAGATCGCGTCTTGCAACAGCGCTGACAGCACGGCCAGTCCCTCGGCGTCCTGCGCGATCAGGCGCAGGGGCGCCTCGCCCGCATCCTCGAAGCGCGCGTCAGTCATGCCTTGATCCGTTCGATCTGGGCCCCGCAAGCGCGCAGCTTTTCCTCGACCCGCTCATAGCCGCGGTCAAGGTGATAGACCCTGCTCACCACCGTTTCGCCTTCGGCCGCCAACCCCGCCAGGATCAGCGAGACCGAAGCCCGCAGGTCGGTGGCCATCACCCGCGCCCCGCGCAGCTTTTCGACGCCCGTCACCGTGGCATGGCCGCCATGGACCTCGATACGCGCACCCATCCGGGTCAACTCCGGGGCGTGCATGAAGCGGTTCTCGAAGATCTTCTCCTCCAACACCGACACCCCGCTCGCCGTACAGAGCAGCGCCATCATCTGGGCCTGCAGGTCGGTCGGAAAGCCCGGGAAAGGTTCCGTCGTGACGTTCACCGCGGTCACCCTGCCGTTCTTGCGGGCAACCTTCAGCCCGCGGTCGGTTTCGGTCACCGAAACCCCGGCCGCATCCAGCTTTTCGGCAAATGCCCCCACCAGATCCAGCCGCCCGCCAATGCATTCGACCTCGCCGCCGCAAATCGCCGGGACCAGCATGTAGGTGCCAAGCTCGATCCGGTCCGTTACCACAGGATGGGTGGCACCATGCAGCCGGTCGACACCCTGAATGGTGAGGGTCGACGTGCCCTCACCTTCGATCTCGGCCCCCATCTTGCGCAGGCAGCGCGCCAGATCGACAATTTCCGGCTCGCGCGCCGCATTCTTCAGAACCGTCGTGCCACGCGCCAGCGTTGCAGCCATCAGCGCGTTCTCGGTTGCGCCCACCGAAACGAACGGGAATTCGAACACTGCCCCCTTCAGCCGCCCGCCTGCTGCCTTGGCATGGACATAGCCGTCGCGCAGGTCCAGCACCGCGCCCATCGCCTCCAGCACCCGCAGATGCAGGTCCACCGGCCGCGCCCCGATGGCACAGCCACCGGGCAGCGAAACCACCGCATGGCCATCGCGCGCCAGCATCGGGCCCAACACCAGAATCGAGGCGCGCATCTTGCGGACGATGTCGTAGTCGGCAATGTGGTTGGCAATGTCGTGTGAGGACATGGCCAGCACCAGCCCGTTCTGCAGGCTCGCGACCTCCGCCCCCAGCGATTGCAGAAGCTGCGTCATCGTCGCGATGTCGCTCAGCCGTGGCGCATTGGTCAGCGTCAGGGGCTCGTCGCACAGCAAGGTCGCGGGCATCAGTGTCAGGCAGGCGTTCTTGGCCCCCGCAATCGGGATCGCCCCTGACAATGCCCCGTTTCCTCTCACCAGAATCGAATCCATACCTGTCTCATTTCTCAACTTTTTCGGGGCCGGTCATGCCAGCCGTTGCGTCGACCGATCTTGCCTTCGCCTGCGCCTTGCGCTTGGCCATGTTGGCCTTGAGCGCCGTCTTCAGCCGGTCATTGCGGCTGTGCGCCCGCGTCAGGGTCGCAGGTTTGCTCGGGTCCGAATGTGGCTTTCCGGTCATGGCGTCTTGCTTAGCCCAGCCAGCGCCAAGGGTCCAGTTCGCTTGGTCAGATTGCACTTGCATGCCCGTTTGTTTGCGTCTAATCACCCGCCACGTCGCGCAAGGCGCCACGCCTGACCCCGGCGCTGCAGTAGCTCAGTGGTAGAGCACCCCCTTGGTAAGGGGGAGGTCG
>JANXPK010000795.1 GCA_025357355.1 Rhodobacterales bacterium | reverse complement strand
CAGATCGGGCCGTTGAAATCGTCTTTCAAACCAATGGTTTCCGAGGAGGGGATGCGGTGGATGAAGGACATGTATTCGCCTTCGATCCGCTCTAGATCCAAGGGAAACAGGTCGGCGCGGAAGCTTGACGGAACCTCGTATTGGAAGCGGGCGGGGGCGCCTTTTTCGTAGGGGCCGAGGATCCAGCCGCCACGCTCTTCACGGACGTACCACTTGGCGTCGGCGTCGCGCAGGACGGGGTGCTGGGGGTGGGTTTTGCGGTAGTCGACCAGTGCGGGATCGGGTTCGGTGACGATATATTGGTGCTCAACCGGGATGGCCGGGATGCGAATTCCGAGCAGCCGGGCCGTCCGCTGGGCGTGGTTGCCGGTGGCGGTGACGACATGTTCTGCATGAATTTCAAAGGGTTCTGCGGCGATCAGGTTGCCGCCTTGTTCGATCATGCGGGTGCCTGTGACAACCCACTCCGACCCGGTCCAGCGATAGCCGTCGACCTGTACTTTGCGCTCGAAGGTGGCACCCAGTTGGCGGGCGCCTTTGGCCATGGCTTGCGTGACGTCGGCGGGGTTAATGTAGCCATCCTGCGGGTGGTAAAGCGCGCCGATCAGATCGTCGGTGCGCACCAGCGGCCAGCGGTCCTTGATGTCCTTGGGCGTCAGGAATTCGTGGTAAACCCCGGCGGTTTCGGCGACGGAGGAGTAGAGCATATACTCGTCCATCCGTTCCTGACGCTGCGCCATCCGCAGGTTGCCGACGACATAGAAGCCGGGGTTCAGGCCGGTTTCAGCCTCAAGTTGTTTATAAAAATCAACGCTGTACTTGTGGATATGGGTGGTCGCGTATCCCATGTTGAAGAGCGGCAGCAGGCCAGCGGCATGCCAGGTCGAGCCGGAGGTCAACTCGTCGCGCTCGACCAGCATCGTGTCCCAACCGGCCTTGGCGAGGTGATAGGCGATGCCGGTGCCGACAGCGCCGCCGCCGACGACCAGAGTTTTGACATGGGTCTTCATGGGTGCCTCCGAATGGTTTGCCCATATGTGCCTTAAGCGGGGCGAATGGGGCAAGGGTAGCCGACATTCGGCGTCGGAAAACGACATTGCGGGAATGGGGGCAGGGGCTGGCTGGCAAGTGATTGAGCGCGCTGCGTTAAGTGGCGGGATTAACGGAAGATGAACGACCTACAAACCACCTACAATTGGCCTACAATGCCTCTACAGGAAAATCTTGGATTGCGTGGGCGAGATCGCGTTAACCATTGCGGGCGAATCGACCTGGGGGAGATAGACCCGATCTTCTTTTTGCCCGGAATCGAGCGTAGCGCCGGGCAATGCCCGACCGCCCCCTGAGGGCGGGCATTCCTGACTGTCGTCGCAAGGCTCACCGGTTGGGGGTCGTAACCATAAAGCTTTGACCGTAATCGATGGGTGCCCACCCGGCGGTCGGGCATTGCCCTCTGAAAGCACTGGTGGAGAGGATGCAAGGCGGCGCTGACACTCCGTCAGGCGATGGCGCGCGACTCCATCTAGCGCTATTCCGACCGAAGCGAGCCGTCGCCGCAGGGACCGAGGCGCTTGCCAAGCCCGCCCCCTTGCGCCATTCAGGTCGCGGTCTGGAGGGTCTCATGCGCAAGGTTCTGGTCACCGGCTCGGCGGGGTTCATCGGCTTTCATCTGGCGCGGCTGTTGCTGGACGAGGGCTTTCGGGTGCAGGGGTTTGACGGGATGTCGGACTATTACGACATCCGCCTGAAGCAGCGGCGGCACCAGATCCTGTTGCAGAACCCCAATTTCACCACGCTGGAGGCGCGTCTGGAGGACCGCGATGCGCTGGACAGCATGGCGGATGCGTTCCAGCCCGAGGTGATCGTGCATTTGGCGGCGCAAGCGGGGGTGCGCTATTCGCTGGAGGCGCCGCGCGACTATATCGACAGCAATGTCATCGGCACCTTCAACGTGATGGAGGTGGCGCGGCGGCTCAAGGTGCAGCATCTGTTGATGGCCTCTACCTCTTCGGTTTACGGCGCGAATGAGGCAATGCCGTTCAGCGAAACCGACAAGGCCGACAGTCAGTTGACCATCTATGCCGCGACCAAGAAGGCGACGGAAAGCATGGGTCATGCCTATGCCCATCTGTGGGGCATCCCTACCACCATGTTCCGGTTTTTCACGGTTTACGGGCCATGGGGCCGCCCCGACATGGCGCTGTTCAAATTCGTCGAG
>JANXPK010000781.1 GCA_025357355.1 Rhodobacterales bacterium | reverse complement strand
GCTTCCACCATCATCTTGCACCATGCCGCAGCGCGGCGCTCTTGCGCTGCCCGTGATTTTGGGCTTACCCATCCGCCCAGCCGATTAACCACGTTCAACCCCAAGAGGGAATAAAATGGCCAGACCGAAGATCGCGCTGATTGGTGCCGGGCAAATCGGGGGCACCCTTGCCCACCTCGCCGCCATCAAGGAACTGGGCGACATCATCCTCTTTGACATCGCCGAGGGCACGCCGCAGGGCAAGGCGCTCGACATCTCGCAATCCGGCCCGATGGAGGGGTTTGACGCCTCCCTCAAAGGCGCCAATTCCTATGCCGACATCGCCGGTGCCGACGTCTGCATCGTCACCGCTGGCGTCCCCCGCAAACCGGGAATGAGCCGGGATGACCTTCTGGGCATCAACCTCAAGGTCATGAAGGCCGTGGGCGACGGGCTCAAGGCCCATGCCCCCAACGCCTTCGTCATCTGCATCACCAACCCCCTCGACGCCATGGCCTGGGCCCTGCGCGAATTCTCCGGCCTGCCGCATCACAAGGTCGTCGGCATGGCGGGCGTCCTCGACTCCGGCCGCTTCCGCCACTTCCTCAGCGTCGAGTTCAACGTCTCGATGAAGGATGTCACCGCTTTCGTCCTCGGCGGTCACGGCGACACCATGGTCCCGCTCGCCCGTTATTCCACCGTGGCGGGCATCCCGCTGCCTGATCTGGTCAAGATGGGCTGGACCACCCAAGCCAAGCTCGACGCCATCATCCAGCGTACCCGCGATGGCGGCGCCGAAATCGTCGGCCTGCTGAAAACCGGCTCGGCTTTCTATGCCCCCGCCGCCTCCGCCATCGAAATGGCCGAAGCCTACCTCAAGGACCAAAAACGCCTCATGCCCATGGCGGCTTTCGTCAAAGGCGCTTTTGGTCTGGACGGTATGTATGTCGGCGTCCCGGTCATCCTCGGTGCGGGCGGAGTTGAACGCCTCGTCGAAATTCAGATGACGCCCGACGAAAATGCCATGTTCCAAAAGTCCGTCGACGCCGTCAAAGGCCTTGTCGCCGCCTGCAAGACCATCGACCCGTCGCTGGCCTGATGTCCGGCCCTGCCCATGTGTTCCTGCAGATCGGCAAAACCGGCGGCAGCGCCTTGCGTGACCTGATCGACCGCGCGGCCCCGCCTGCCGGGACCGCGCTGCTGTTGCTGGCGCATGCCACCAGCCTTGCCGCTGCGGCGCACCAACACCCCGTCGCCCGCATCGGCTTTGTCCTGCGCGATCCCGTCGACCGCGCCGTCTCAGGCTTTCTCAGCCGCCTGCGCTTTGGCCGACCGCGTTATGACAACCCCTGGAAAAAGGCCGAATCGCGTGTCTTCACCCGTTTCGCCACGCCCGAGGCGCTGGGCCTGGCCTTGGCAGAGCATGACCCCGAAGCCACCCTCGCCCTTACGTCCATCCAGCACCTGAAGATGGATTACCCCCATTACCTCGGCGCGCCCGAGGTTGTGCAATCCCTCCGCCACCGCATCTTCTTCTTCGGCCATCTCCCGACCCTGTCCCAGGATATCGCCCAACTCAAACGGTACCTCGGCCTGCCCCATGACCTGATGCTCAGCACTGACCCTGTCACCGCCCATCGCAACCCCAGCCCCGACCTTGCCACCTCAGCCACCGCGCACGTGACGGCTTTGCACGGGCACTCGCGAAGGATGGGGCGATTTATGCCTACTGCCTGACCCTGCGCGCCAATGGTCCCATCCTTCTCTGACCCGCTTGCCGACCCCCACCCATGCGCCTAAAAGCCCCTCAGACCCGGCGCGCCGCTCGCGCCTTTGAGAGGCCCAAATGGACTATTCCAAAACTGGCAACGCCAAAGACCCCAAAGGCAACCCGCGCTTTGACGCGCAGAACCCGCGTGGCGCGCCGAAAGACAAGCACGGCCAGACCCCTGACAAGGCAACTCTGCTCTCCCGCTTGAGGGCTGCCGCCGTCAAGCCCAAGTGACCTGCCGCCGATGCATCCCACCTGGCGCCTTGGCCTGATCGGCGGCAACATCACGCAATCACGCTCGCCCGCCCTGCACATCGCGGCGGCCCTGTCAGTCGGCGGCAATGCCTCGTATGACCTTTTGATCCCCGATGAACGCGGACTGACCTTCCAGCAGATGGTCGAATGGTGCCATGCCACGGGCTATCACGGCGTCAACGTCACCTATCCGTATAAGGAAGATGCCGGCCGCCTGATCCTGGGCAGCGCCGCCGTGACCGCCATGGGGGCCGCCAATACCATCACCTTCAACTCAACGCCCGTTTCCCATAACACTGACACAACCGGTTTCGCCGCCGCATTCCGCGCCCGCTGGCCTGACACGACCCCCGGCCATGTGCTGATCTATGGCGCCGGTGGGGCCGGGCGCGCGGTGGCGTTTGCCCTGCTAGACCTTGGGGCCAGTGCCGTCACTCTGACCGACGCCGACCCTGCAAAAGCCGACGCGCTCGCCTCCGCCCTTCGGCTCGTCACACCTATCCCGATCCACTGCGCAACCACCACCGATCTTGCCCCCTATGACGGATTGGTCAACTGCACGCCGCTCGGCATGGCGGGCCGCCCTGGCTCTCCACTGCCCGATCTGCCCGCCAGCCCGCGCTGGGCCTTTGATGCCGTCTATACGCCCGAACACACCCCGTTCCGCCAGCGCTGCGCCGCGATGGGCGCCGCCATTCTGTCAGGCTATGAGCTTTACTTTCATCAGGGCATCCAGGCCTTTCACCTCTTCACCGGGCAGCGGCCCGATACCGACTGGCTGCGCCAGACCCTCGCCAAGGTTCGCTGATTTCTTCAAGTCCCGTCCGCCAACGCAAAGACGATCTAAGTACTCATTTGCTCCTTGCCAAATACTCCCGCCGGAGGCTCCACCGCTGCCACAATCCTTGCCATTCGGTTAACGAAAATAGTCACCATATTGAAAACGCACAACTTTCATAACCGTCCACATGTGAGACCTGTGCGCGGGTGAGGAGAAAGTCTTTGTTTTGTTGAGGGTTCGGTGATTCACTTGGTCGCAGGCGGTCAAGGGGATTTGG
>JANXPK010000779.1 GCA_025357355.1 Rhodobacterales bacterium | reverse complement strand
CTCTTTCGACAAGGTGATCCCGGTGACCCGCGCGCCATAGTCCCGCGCCAGCGTCAGCGCCATGCCGCCCCAGCCGCAACCGATGTCCAGTATATGCATTCCGGGCGAAATCAGCAGCTTGCCCGCGATATGCGCCTTCTTGGCCCGCTGCGCCGCCTCCAGCGAAAGGGACGGGTCGGTAAAATAGGCGCAGGAATACTGGCGGTCCTCGTCCAGAAACAGATCATAGATTGCTCCATCCAGATCATAGTGATGCGAGACGTTGCGCAACGCCTTTGGTTTCTGGTTGTTCTGCGCCGCCGGTCGCCGCAAACGGCGCAGCACGCCCAGAACGCGCGGCAACGCGGCCACCTGGCGCACGTCCTCGACATGGCGCACGGCAAGCTCCATCAGCCCCTGAATGTCGTCGCCCTCGATGGTCAGGCTGCCATCCATGTAGCACTCGCCCAATGCCATTTCGGGATCAAGCAGCAACCGTCTGGCCGTCGCCCTGTCGGCAATCCGCACTCTGACGCGCGGCGGCATGCCGTCGCCAAGTTCGATCTCATCGCGATCCGCCACCTTGACCAAAAGCGTTCCCGTCTTGATCAGGCGGACCAACATGCGCTCAAAATAGAGATCCCACATGATACCCTCCGGCGTTCGGCCAAGCGCGCGCCAGTCCAAACCGAGTCGCGATGCGTTTGGCCCGATCAGTATTACGCTGAACGGGCGTTCGGTCTACGGCGACGTTAACCTTTCAGGGCATAGTGGCGGACCTTTGCGGCAATCCCCACCAAAGTGGCCGATTGCTCGCCCAGGCTCACCGGAAAAACCAAAGGGCCCGGGCATTCCTGCCCAAGCCCTTGGCGTATATGGTGAGCCGGTCGGGGCTCGAACCCGAGACCTACTGATTAAAAGTCAGTTGCTCTACCAGCTGAGCTACCGGCCCACAGGGCGGCTAGCTACGGAAACCCGCACCGCGCGTCAACCCCGATTGCGGAACAAACTGTGGAGGGCGTGGTGAGCCGTGCAGGGTTCGAACCTGCGACCCGCTGATTAAGAGTCAACTGCTCTACCAACTGAGCTAACGGCCCACGCCGCGGTTGACTAGGCCCTTCGTTCAACCGGGTCAAGGCCAATATGCAGGCGTCTGGCAAATCGCACAGGCGCAGCGTATACGCGCCGGATGAACAGCACTGCCAAATCCCCCGGCCTCGCTTTCCTCAAGATGCATGGCGCGGGCAATGACTTCGTCATCATCGACTCGCGCGGGCGCGCACCTGTTGTGACCGCCGGGCTGGCGCGTGCCCTCGGCGACCGCAACCGCGGGGTTGGCTTTGATCAGCTGGCCGAGATACGTCCCAGCGATGCCGCCGATTTCGCGCTCGATTTCTGGAACAATGACGGCACCATGGCCGAGGCTTGCGGCAACGCAACCCGCTGCGTCGCCGACCTGATCCTGCGCGAAACCGGCCGCACGGCCCTGACCCTGATCACCGTGCGCGGTCTCTTGGCTGCCGTTCGCCGCCCGGACGGGCTGGTTTCGGTGAACATGGGCGCGCCGCAACTGGATTGGGATCAAATCCCCCTCGCCCGCCCGACCGACACGCTGCACCTGCCTTTGCCGGGCGATCCGGTGGCTGTGGGCATGGGCAATCCGCATTGCGTCTTCTTCGTGCCCGATGCCGATGCTGTGGACCTGCCCCTCAACGGCAAGCGTTTCGAACATGACCCGCTCTACCCGCAGCGCACCAACGTCGAATTTGCCGCCCTGACCGGACCCGACCACTTGCGCATGCGGGTGTGGGAACGTGGGGCGGGCATCACCCTTGCCTGCGGTTCGGGCGCCTGCGCCACCGCCGTTGCCGCCCATCTGCGTGGCCTGACCGGGCGGCGTGTGGCCCTGCAGCTTGACGGCGGCGTGCTGGAGATTGATTGGCGTGACGACGGCGTCTGGATGGCCGGGCCGGTCGCGCGGGTGTTCGACGGCTGGCTAAGCCCCGAATTCCTGGCGCAAAACCGATGAACGCGCCCAGCCTGCACAAACCCGTCTTTGCCACCCTCGGCTGCCGCCTGAACGCTTACGAATCCGAGGCGATGCGCGAATTGGCTGCGGCCGCCGGTCTGCAAAACGCCGTCATCGTCAACACCTGCGCGGTGACTGCCGAGGCGGTGCGCAAGGCCAAGCAAGAGATCCGTCGCCTGTCGCGCGAAAACCCTGGCGCACCCCTCATCGTCACCGGGTGCGCCGCCCAGACCGAGCCTGAAACCTTCGCCGCCATGGCCGAGGTGACCCGCGTCATCGGCAACCATGAAAAGATGCAGCCCGCCACCTGGGCCGCCCTTCAGGTCCCCGACCTGATCGGCGTCACCGAAAAGGTCCAGGTCGATGACATCATGTCGGTACGCGAAACCGCCGGGCATCTGATCGACGGCTTTGGCCGCCACCGCGCCTATGTACAGGTCCAGAACGGCTGCGACCACCGCTGCACCTTTTGCATCATCCCTTTCGGGCGCGGCAATTCCCGCTCTGTTCCCGCCGGCGTGGTCGTCGAACAAATCAAGCGGCTGGTGGACAAGGGCTTCAACGAGGTCGTGCTGACCGGCGTCGATCTTACTTCCTGGGGCGCCGACCTGCCCTCTGAACCCCGCCTCGGCGACCTCGTCCTGCGCATCCTGCGGCTGGTGCCAGACCTGCCGCGCCTCAGGATCAGCTCCATCGACAGCATCGAGGCTGATGAGAACCTCATGCGCGCCATTGCTACGGAACCGCGCCTGATGCCGCACCTGCATTTGTCCCTGCAAGCGGGCGACAACATGATCCTCAAACGGATGAAGCGCCGCCATTCCCGCGAAGACGCCATCGCCTTTTGCGTTGAGGCCCGCCGCCTGCGCCCTGACATGGTCTTTGGCGCCGACCTGATCGCTGGCTTTCCGACCGAAACCGAAGTGATGTTCGAAAACTCGCTGCGTCTGGTCACGGATTGCGATCTGACCTTTCTGCATGTCTTCCCGTTCTCGCCCCGCAATGGCACCCCTGCCGCGCGGATGCCGCAAGTTCAGGGCCCCACAATCAAGTCCCGCGCCGCCCGCCTGCGCGCCGCCGGTGACACCGCCTTGACCCGCCATCTGGCCGCGCAGGTCGGCCGCCGCCACAGCGTTCTGGTCGAAACCCCGCGCCTTGGTCGAACCGAACAGTTTACCGAAGTCAGTTTTGCCGCCGACCAGCCCGAAGGCCGCATCCAGCACATCAGCATCGCCGGATTTTGCGGCACCCGATTGGCTGCCGCCAGCTAAGCCGCTCCAGGCATCCGATTCGCAGGTTAAGGGTTAACGCGCAAACGGGGCTGAAAACCGCATATCCAGTGTAGAGGCAATGTAGACGGATTGTAGGTGGTTTGTAGGTCGTTCATCTTCCGTTAATCAGGCCAATTAACAATGCGAACTCAAGGGCTTGCCGCCAAGAGCCAGTAACGCAAATCCACCTAGCGCTGCCTGATCGTATCGCCGGGTTGCAATGTCGGGAACAATTCCACCACTTCCGGTGCTAACTCCGGGTCGGCGTTATGGGCTGCAATGATTCGCGCGGCCCGCCGCCCAATCTCAAGCCTGCAGGCGTCCATCGTGGCCAGACGACTAGGCAAGCCGTCCAGCATTTCCAACCCGTTGAACCCGGCCAGCCCAACCTTGCCGGGTACATCGATACCCTTGTCCCGGCAGTACAATAAACCGCCCGCACCGATCATGTCATTGGAATAATAGAGAAAATCGACATCGTGATTGCGCGCCAGCACGGTGGCCGTCATCTCGCGCCCCTTCAGCAGCGCCGATCCGCCCGAATAATATTCGCGGTCCACCAGTTCCAGCCCGGCCCGGCGCAATGCCTCTTCAAACCCCTCCAGACGCTTGCGCGCCCGAAAATCACCTGCCATCTGGGTGCCCAGAAAAGCAATCTTGCGGTAGCCCGACGCGACAATCGCCTCCGCCATCTGCCGCCCAGCCCGCCGATGCGAGATACCCACGGCGTTGTCGACCGGCTGGCCATCGATATCCATGATCTCGACAAACGGAATCCCCGCCTGCGCCATCATCGCCCTTGCCGCCGTCGAATGCTCCAGCCCTGCAAGGATGATCCCCGACGGCCGCCAGCTAAGCATTTCATATAACACGGTTTCTTCGCGTTCCATCGCGTAGTTCGTCACCCCGACAACTGGCTGCAGGTCAGTGTTATCCAGCACTTCTGAGATACCCGTCATGACCTCAGGGAACACCATGTTGGACAAGGACGGGATGATCACCCCCACCAGATTGACCCTCTGGCTGGCCAGCGCCCCGGCGATCTTGTTAGGCACGTAACCCAGCGTCCGCGCCGCCTCCAGCACCCGCGCCCGCGTTGGCCCCGAAACATCGCCCCGGTTGCGCAACACCCGGCTGACGGTCATCTCGCTGACCCCGGACGCCTCGGACACATCCCGCAGGGTCAGTGTCCGTTTGGCATCAAACCCTTGTGTTTTTGTCACGTTTCCCTGATCCCGGCTGCGCTTTTCCTTTGTTAGCGCCATTCTTTGCGGTTGTCCAAGGCAAGCATGGCCAAAGCCCGGTTGCATGAAGTCCGGTTTTCTCGCATGAAGGCCGCAGTGGCCCCGTAGCTCAGGGGATAGAGCGGCCGCCTCCTAAGCGGCAGGTCGATGGTTCGAATCCATCCGGGGTCACCAGTCAGATGAATTCCTTGACTTTCGGGCCAGGGAGCGGCGTTTTAGTTGTCGCAAAATCAAAGGGACATCTTGCGATAATTGAGCAGGGCGAGCACGGACAGGGTCGAAGCGACGCCAGCCACCAGCCAGAAAAAGCCACGATCGCCCAGTGGCTCAATCGCGCGGGCATAGATCAGCGGTGACAGGATTGCGCCCAGGAGCCCGGTGCCGAGGTTAACGGGGCCGACACGGGCATCCTCGCCCATCTTGCGTGTCGCAGTGACATAGAAACCAGGAAAGAACAGTCCAGTGGCGGCGCCCATCGGCGGAAAGAACCAGAGGGGGCTGATCAAGGCGCAGCCGAAGGCGCAGGCTGCGGCGAAAGTGACTGCACCGGCATAGACCGCAAAAGACGGGATGCGGTTGGCAGTGAAAACGAGGCTCAGGCGCCCAGCGAGGAAAGCCACGAAGAAGGCTGACAGAAGTTCGGCCGCGCGAACAGGCGCGATGCCGGCCCGGATCATCGCAGTGGGGCCGAGGCCGACCAGACAAGCCTCCATCCCGATGGCAAGAAATCCGAAGCCGAGGATGGGCAGATGGAAGCGAAAGCCAAAGGAGTTGGTCTCGCCCGCTGCCTTGGCGCGGCCGGCCTCGCCTGAGGCAAGCAAGGTTACCGCGCTTAGAAGGGCGATGATCGCGAAAACGGTTCCGGGGATGCTGCCAAGCCAGACAAAGAGCAGCGGAGCGACGATGGCACCCACCGAAAACGCCGCATTGACCAGGCTGAGCATCGCGGGGCCGCGCGGGCCAAAGGCAGACAGGATGCGGGGATTGAAGATGGCGGCGATGCTGCCGTAGCCGAGGCCAAAGATCGAGACCCCGAGCAAGTCAACCGTGTAACCGGGGGCGGCGGCCAGAAGGGTGCTTCCAAGTATCACCGCAGCGAGCGAAGTGCGGGGGGTGATCTGCGGGCCGATCAAATACATGCCTGCGACACCGAGAAAGCAGCCGACCCAGAAGGCCGAGATCAGCCAGCCTGCGGTGACGGTATCGAGGCGAAGGAAGGCTTGATAGACAGGCAGGGCCGGGCCAAGGGTGGCTTGACCCGCGCCGATCAGGATGAAACTGGCAATTCCGGCAAGAAGCAGTGCCAGCCGGGCTTGGGCTTGGGTCGGGCTGGTCATGGCGGGCGCTTTCGGGGTGGAGGGGATTGGACCACCTAGCCTGTCCGGGCTTGCGGCGTCAACGCGCGGCAGAAGAAATGGAGGTGTCCGCAGGTGAGACCTGTGCGCGGGTGAGGAGAAAGTCTTTGTTTTGTTGAGGGTTCCGTGATTCACTTGGTCGCAGGCGGTCAAGGGGATTTGG
>JANXPK010000739.1 GCA_025357355.1 Rhodobacterales bacterium | reverse complement strand
GATCGCCGGGAAGCAGGCGGACGATGAAATCCCACTCGCTTCTAGAGCCTTCAAGTTTTCGAAAGGGGTGCCAGAGCGCTGTCATCAGCAACTGGGATGCTGGAACCTCACGCTTCCGCGAATAGCCTTCAACCCGCGCAGCCTTCATGGCGGCGTCTGCCAGTTTGTCGGCAAGGACAACCAATTCGCCCACCTTTGCGGAATTGTTTTCGCCCACAGTCCCAATTTCATAAAGCCCATACGACACATTAGGATTGAATGAGACGGCCCGATTTTGGGGGATAGTCCAAGGCGTCGTGGTCCAGATTACGACAGAAGCGATTAGCAGGTCATCGAGTTCGGCATTGTTGATGGTTTCGCCTGAATCCCCGGCTTGAGCCACCGGAAACCGCACCCAGACCGTATGGCTGGTCAGGTCGTGGTATTCGACCTCCGCCTCGGCAAGCGCGGTTTTCTCGACGGGGGACCACATCACGGGTTTGGAGCCTTGGTAGAGGCTGCCGTTCATCAGGAACTTCATGAACTCCTCGGCGATGACGGCCTCGGCGTGGTAGTTCATGGTCAGGTAGGGGTCGGCCCAGTTGCCGGTGACGCCCAGCCGCTTGAACTCCTCGCGCTGGACGTCGACCCAGCCGGCGGCAAAGGCGCGGCATTCGCGGCGGAAATCGACCACGTTCACGTCATCCTTGTTCAGGCCTTTCGCCCGGTACTGCTCCTCGATCTTCCATTCGATCGGCAGACCATGGCAATCCCAGCCGGGGACGTAGCGGGCGTCGGCGCCCATCATCTGCTGGCTGCGCACCACCGTGTCCTTGAGGATCTTGTTCAGTGCGTGGCCGATGTGCAGGTGGCCGTTCGCATAGGGCGGGCCGTCATGCAGGGTAAACGGCGCGCGGCCCGCCTTTTCACGCAGGCGGTCGTAGATGCCGATCCTTTCCCACCGCGCCAGCCAGTCAGGCTCGCTCTGCGGCAGGCCTGCGCGCATGGGAAATTCGGTTTCGGGCAGAAAGACGGTGGTTCGGTAGTCGGGGGCAGTCACAGGCGTGTCGCTCATATCGGCGGTCCTTTGGGTTGTCGGAATATCGCGGTGCAGCGCACCAGTCCCGGCGCCTGAGGGTCAGGTCGCCGGGCCGATAATTCGGCGGATGATCGCGGATAGGCTGCTCATCCGGGCCTTATAGGAAAGGCTGCAGGCACGGTAAAGGGACTTGCGGCAAGTTGACCCGTTGTGGTGCGACCCGGCCAAGACAATATTGGGGCAATGGAAAACGCCCTGGCCCCACGGTTCACCGTCACACCTGCGCAGATCGCCGTAGTGGTGGACGAGTTTTACGCGGCGATCCAGCAGCATCCAGGACTGGGGCCGGTTTTTGCCGCCCATGTCACGGATTGGGCCACGCACAAGGCCAAGATTGCCGGGTTCTGGCGCAATGCCATCCTGATGGAGCGCGGCTATGACGGTAATCCGATGGCGGCGCACAAGGCGGCGGGAAATGTGCGACCGGGCATGTTCGTGCCGTGGCTGGCGCTGTTTGATAGTGTCTTGCGCCGCAATCTGCCGCCGGAACTGGCTATGGCATGGTCAAATCTGGCGCATCGGATCGGACGCGGGCTTGTGTACGGTCTGATGGGGCTGAACGAGGATGGCACGCTTGCCGGGCCACCCTCACTCCGCTGACACCTTGCCGGCCCAGCGGTTGAGCCAGGCCAGACCTGCCAGAGACAGGCCAAGGCCAAAGAAGCTGAAAACCCGGGTCAGGCCGGTCAGACCCGCAGCGTCGATCAGGAAGACCTTGGCCACAGTCACCGCGATCACTGCCATGGCGATGCGGCGCAGTGTCGTCGAGCGGCGGGCGATCGCCTGATAGAGCAGCGCCGCGCCGATCAGCATGAGGGCGATTGTATAGCTGTACAGCTCGTATTGCGTCACGCCGGGCCGCCCCAACCAATCGCCCTGCCAGAAGCGGCGAATCTCAAGAGCGGCATAAAGGGCCATGAGCGCGGAGCCGACCGACAAGAGCGCGATGGTCAGAATACGCCCAAAGCCAAGGCGCCAGCCGGCGAAAACCAGAATCAGTCCGGGCATGGCATAAGACAACGCCAGGGTATCCAGGATCGCTGGACCGATAACCTTGGCGCCCAGCCCATCCTCATAACTTGCAAACAGCGGGTTGAGCGGCACAGCTGCGACCAGAAGCCCTATCGCCGCAAGAACCCCTGCAACCGCAGCGATGACCTGGCGCAAGCGTTTCAAAGCGCCGCCCAGCCCGGCCCGGTAAACCTGTGCCAGCATCAGCGCCAGCCATGGCAGGGCCTTGAGGCTGGCCAAATAGTTGTAATCGAGCGCGGCAAAAAGCCCGGCACCGGAGTCCGGCACCACCCAGCGCGACAACAAGACATCGGCCAGCACCGCCACAAGCGCCAATGCGGCACTTTCCAGCACGCCACGGGTGATCGGGCGCTGCAAATCGCCAAGCAACCAATAGCCTGCCACTTCTGCCGCGATCACGCCGCCAAAAGCCAGCAACATCTGGCCCAAGGGTGCCACCATCGCCCAGTCCAAGCCAGGATCGACCAGCAGTCGGTAACCCAGAACCGCGACAGCTACTTGGATGAATAGGCCCATTTCACGCAGGGCAAAGCGGCGGTCGAGCCAGGCGGCGGCGACGGCGAGAACACCCAGCGCCAGTGTCAGCGCGGTAGCAGAGGTAAGCAAGAACAGCGACAGCGCGATCAATGACAAGGCCGAAAGGGTGGCATAGGCCATGCGCCTGTGGTCCGGCCCGTCAGCCTTAGCAAAGCGCTCTGCCAAGGCAACCATGGCCGCTGCCAGCACCATTGCGTGCAACGCCCAGGGCCAAAGGCCGATGACGAGGGCCGGTTGCCAGATAAGTTCCAGTACCGCCACCGCAACCGGAGCGACAAGAACGGCGGCCAGCCCATGGACCAGCGACAGCGGTCCGCCGCGCAAGGCGCGCAGCGTGAAGGCGCCGCTGATCAGTGCGGCCATGATGACAAGCCAGGTCACAGTCAGAGGGGCCGTGGATTCAGGCGGGCGCAAGGCGATGGCTTGCGATGCAAAATCGTCTGACAGGGGCCAGTTATGCGTCGCTTCCATCAGCAAGCGCAATACAAGTGCCACCGCAGGCAGCAACGCCAGATCGGCCAGACCCTCGGCCCGCTCGGCCCAGATCAGCAGCGCGACGGCAAAGAGCGTCAGTGCGGCAAAGGCAGTCAGCGAGGTCAGCGCATCTTGGCCTGGCAGGAGCATCAGGCCCAACGTGCTGACCAATGTTGTCCCGGCAACCAGCCGCGTCGGGAAGATCGGCCAGCCGGTCTTGCCCTGGGCCAGTATGGCTTGCAAAGTGGACGGTCCGGCATGATCGGGGATCAGGCGCAGGGGCGGCAAGGCGATGGCCAGGGCTGGCAGCGCCAGGAGGTAGGCGAGCCAGCTGGCTTGCCCCGCCCCACCCTGCAGCATTAGCAGCCCACCGACATAACCCAGCACCAGCGCCAGTACAGAAACCCAGGCCCAACGCCTCATGGCGTCGACGGCAAGGCCGGTGGCGGTGATCAAGCCGAAATAAAGGTAAAGCAGGCTGGTGGGCGCGGCATCCGAACCAACCAGAAAGGGAGCCAGTGCCGCGCCAATCAGGCCGACAGATACCAAAAGCGGGCCGTAGAACCAGCCCAGCACGGTAGCCGCCGCTGCGGTCAGTACGTATAGTGCGAAGGCCGCCTCGGGGCCGATCAGCCCATAAAGCTGACGTGCAGCAAGCGTGGCCGCAAACAGCGTGACCAGCCCTGCTCCGGCAAAGACCGAAGGCAGATAGGCCGTATCGCTGCCCTCGCCATCGCCCCGGTGCCGCCGCATCCATTCACCAGCAGCCACCAGCGCCGCGCCGAAGAGATAGGCCCCAATGACGCGCGCGGCCGGGGGCAACAGGCCGCTCTGCACGCTGTATTGCACAAGAAACACCCCGGCGAGCGCCAGCGACGCCGCAGAGACCACATAGATCCAGTTGCGTTGCAACCAGCCGCCCAGCGCCGAGGCCCGATCCGCGCGCATCACGATGGGGACATCCTGAGGAACTGGGGCGGGCGGAACCGGAGTTGGTTCTTGTTCGGAGGCCTCAATGGCTGCAAGCGGTGCGTCCTCGGCAGGGCCGGGCATCAAGGTGGAGGCGGCAACATGTTCTGCCGCAGAAGGCGCAGGGGGAGGCGCGGCCTCGAGTACAGCGACAAGTTCGGCGGCCTTTTCAACGATCCCGACATTGGCAGGGGCCGCCACGGGCTTGGCCTCGGTCAGGGCGGCAACCTGCATTTCCAGCGCACGGACGCGGGACTTGAGACGGGACTGGCCGATCAGCAGCGCGACCACGGCGACCGGGATTGCCAGAACGGCCAGCCCAAGCAGCACCAACAGACCATCCATCCCACACCATCCCGTCGTCGAGCCTTGTCGCAATGCGCGCAGGCTAACGCGGCGAAGTCTATGAAGATAGCGGGAATTTTGCCGCGGCGGCCTTGTCCTGCGGCGGTTTTGCGGTGAAATGGTGCGATGGGGTACCGGATTGGCATCGTTGGGGCCGGGATCGGCGGGCTGGCGGCGGCGGCACTGTTGGCGCGGCGGGGTCATGCCGTCACCGTCGTCGAGCGGTTTGTCAGCCCCGGCCCGGTCGGGTCGGGGCTGATCGTCCAACCCGTCGGGCTTGCTGTTCTGGACGCGATCGGCGCAGGCGCGGACGCGCGCGACTTTGGAGCACCAATTGCGCGAATGCTGGGACACGCCGGCGCCAGGCGCGTGCTGGACGTGCGTTATCGGGCCAATGGGCCAGGCTTGGCGCTGCACCGGTCGAGCCTGTTTGCGGTGCTTTGGCAAGCGACGCAGGCGGCTGACGTAAACATGGTGACCGGAGCGGCTGTGGTCGGGCGGCGAGGCGGCTGGCTTATGCGGCGGCAAGCGGCTGAGGTTGGGCCGTTCGATCTGCTGGTCGATGCGTCGGGCGCAGGGTCGGTGCTGTCGCCGCTGAAGGCGCGCGCGCTGCCATTTGGCGCGGTGTGGGCGACCGTGATCTGGCCCGAGGACACTTCACTGCCGCAAGATCAACTGACGCAACGTTATTTCCGAGCAGTACGCATGGCAGGGGTATTGCCAATTGGGCGGCTACCCGGCGATGCCGTTGCCAGGGCGGCGGTATTCTGGTCGCTGCCAGTTTCAGCGCTGGAGTGCTGGGCCCAGGTGGATTTCGACGGCTGGAAAGCCGAAGTGGCGGAGTTCTGGCCCGCGATGGCGCCCTTTGTTGAAGGCTTGCGCGGTGCATCCGATCTGACCCCGGCCCGCTACAGCCTCGGCGGGCTCGTGCGACCCCATTCCGAAGGGTTGGCCTTTATCGGCGATGCGGCTTACCGGGCGAGCCCGCAGCTTGGGCAGGGCGCCAACATGGCGCTTCTGGATGCGTTGGCCCTGAGCCTGGCACTGGATCAGGGGCTAGACGGTGCGCTGGCCCGCTACGCGGCGATGCGGCGCTGGCATAGACGACTTTATCAGGGCTTTTCAGCACTGCTGACACCGATGTATCAATCACATAGCCGCGCCCTGCCAAGCCTGCGCGATCTGGTGTTGGCCCCGCTGGCCCGGGTAGCGCCGGTGCGTCAGGTGTTGACGGCGTTGGTTTCGGGGGATGTGCTAGCGCCCCTGGCGGGACTGAACTGGCCATAGGAGAGGGTCATGCAGGAAGCATCGGTGAACGTACTGGGCGGCACGCTTGAGGCATGTTCGACCCGACCGGTGACCGGCTTTTACCGCACCGGTTGCTGCGACACCGGACCCGAGGATAGCGGCGTTCATACGGTTTGCGCGGTGATGACGAAGGAGTTTCTAGCACTTTCGAAATATCTGGGCAACGACCTGTCCACCCCGCGCCCGGAATACGGCTTTGCCGGGTTGAAGCCCGGCGACCGCTGGTGCCTGTGCGCCTCGCGCTTTCTGCAGGCCCATGACGAGGGTGCGGCCCCTGAAGTGCATCTGGCGGCCACGCACAAGCGGACACTCGACATTGTGCCGCTTGAGGTGTTGCAACGCTATGCATTGGACGCAAAGGGCTGAATCTTCTTGTGATTTATCCTTTTTCGCGACACTTTGACCGGCGGCACTCTTGCGCGAAGTTGAACGCTCTGCGGCGAGCATTCGGAAAAGGCCAGATCTCAGGTCAGTCGGTCAACGCAATGGCGAGGTCCATGACATTGGTGCCGGTAGGGCCCGTGGCCATGATGGCGCCCTTGCGGGCAAGGTAGGTGCCGCTGTCGGCTTCGGCGAGGAACTGGTTGGCTGCGTCAGTCCAGGTGGTTCCGTCGACCAGGGCACCAGCGGCGGCAGTGGGACCGTCGCTGCCATCGGTGCCTGCGACGATGATTGAGACATCGGACCGCCCCGCGATGGCGCGGGCGGTCAGAAGGCCCAGCGCTTGATTGCGGCCGCCAACGCCGGGGTGCGGTGGCAGGATCACGGTGGGCTCGCCGCCCCAGATCAGAACGCCTGTTTTTGGCGTCGACAGTGCGCTAGCCATGGTGTCGGCTGCGATGTCGACATCATCATAAAGCGTTTCGTCGTTGCGATGGACTTCGAAGCCAAGTGATCTGGCACACGCCGCGGCGGCGCTGCGGGCGACGGCGTTGGAGGCGACGATGCGGGTCTCAATGACAAGGCCATGGCGAGGCAGGGCGAAACCGATGCCAGCGCCGATGGTTTCGATGCGGTCGCCGCGCGTGTCAGAGATGGCCAGGACGGTGATGCGGGCGCCGCGGAACTGCGCCAACAATCCGCCGCCCTTGATCATCGAGACGCGGCTGCGTTCGGCATTTATCGTGGCAATGTCCTTGCCGGACGCGATAAGGGTACGGTTGAGGCGTGCGAGGTCATCCAAGGACAAACCTGGACGCAGCACCTCGACCAGCGACGATGCACCACCGGAAACAAGCAGCAAAAGATGGCTGCCGGGCGGGGCTGCTACAACCTCGGCCAGAAGGCGGGAACCGGCGTTCAGGCTGGAAATGTCAGGCACAGGGTGAGCAGATTCAAGCACTTGGAAGGCGAGGCCCGGTTCGGTGTGACCAGCCTTGGTGATGGCCAGAGTGGGGACTTTGGCATAGCGGGCGTGGGCCGCCTTGGCCATTGCTTCAGCAGCTTTGCCGACAGCGAGGATGAGGTCGGGAGGGGGGATCGGCGCCTCGGTCAAGGTGCTGGAAACGGCGGTGGCGCCGCCGACAGAGTGGACCCCGGCCCACCAGATCTGGCGCAAAAGGTCGGCGCGGGTTTGCGGGGTCATTGAATGCTCCGGCAGGGTGACTGAGGCCGGGTTATGGCGAGGCGCGGCAGGGGGATCAAGTGCAATGCCGAAGGTCAGTCGCGGCGGAAGATGTCTGCGGGGGCGGCCCTAACAAAGTCACAGGCGCGGGCGAGGTGGGAGCGGATGGCGGCATCGGCGGCGCTGGGGTCGCGGTCAAGGACTGCCGCGGCGATAGCGCGGTGTTCGGTCATCGAGGCGCGCAAGACCTCGGCTGTCAACAGCGAGCTGATCTGCGCCATCATCAGGGACAGTTGCAGCAGCCGGTTGAGCTTTTGCAGTTCTGTATTCCCGGCGGCCTGAAAGATCGCGGCGTGAAAATGCTGGTTTTCGACCAGATAGTTTTGGGTGCTGTTGCGCGGATGATCGAGGTGGATATCTTTGATATCAGTAGCAAATTTTGTGCGGACGACGGGTTCGTTGCACCGGGCGGCGGCCAGCCGGGCGGCGAGCGCCTCGAGTTCCATGCGGATGGCGAACAGCTCTTCGACCTCGCGCAGGCAGAGGCGGCGGACGGTGGCGCCGCGGTTAGGGACAATCTCGATCACGCCTTCAGCAGATAGGGTGCGGAAGGCTTCGCGCAGTAGGCTGCGCGAGACGCCGAGGTCGCGGGTGATGTCGTGCTCGATAAGGCGCTGACCTGGAACGAAGCGGCCGGAATGGATGGCGCGGCTGACCTCTGCGGCGATCTGCACCGCTTTGGAGCCGTGTTCGGCGAGGGTGGAGTGGTCCGCTTTGGCCATTTGATCCAGTTTGGGTCGCATTCGTGTTGCGGCATAGATTAGGGCGAATTGCATCTGCTTGGCCACCCCCCGATTGGGCGCTGGTCCTGCGACGGCAAGTCCTTGAGAACGCCGCGTTAATCGGCCTGATTAACGAAAGATGAACGACCTACAAAGTACCTACATTCCACCTACAATGCCTCTACACCTTTTGCGAAGTTTTCGGCCTTTCCCTTGCGTTAACCATAAGCTTGCGAATCAGGGGCTTGGGGCTGACCATGGTGGGACAGGCCGGACCACGGCAAATCACCCGAGGCCGTGGCATGCGAATTGACAATGCGGATTGTCGGACAATATTGTCGGTCAATCTGGCGGGGCAACCCGAGAGAGGCGCGCAATGTTGATCGGCAAAGCAGGCAGGGCGAGCACGGCGATTTCGACGGCGGATGCGGGAAGCGTCACGGTGCGGGGTCGCGATCTGTGCGGCGATCTGATGGGGCATGTCAGCTTTACTGAATATTTCGGCTTGCTGATGATGGGCCAGAAGCCGACGAAGGAGCAGACCTTCTTTCTGGACCTGTTGTTGGTGGCGATTGCCGAGCATGGGTTGGTGCCGACCAATCAGGCGGCGCGGATGACCTATGCCGCCGACCCGTCGTCGTTGCAGGGGGCTGTGGCGGCGGGGATATTGGGGTGCGGCACGGTCATTCTGGGGGCGGCGCAAAGCTGCGGTGATTTTCTGCGGCAGGCGGCACAGGCTTGCGAGGCGGCGCCGGGTGATGATGCGGCGGCGTTGCGCGGGCTGGTACAGCGGACCCGCGCCGAGGGTGGCAGAGTGCCGGGCTTTGGACATCCGCTGCACAGGCCGGTGGACCCACGGGCGCAGCGCATTCTGGAGCTGGCTGTAGGCGGCACCCATGCGCGGTTGGCGCGGGTTGCCGAGCAGGTGGTGCCGGAGGTCTGGGGCAAGGCGCTGCCGATGAACGTGTCGATGGCGATTGCGGCGGTGCTGCTGGACCTTGGCTTCCCCTCTGGCATGTTGAAAGCGATCCCGATCCTCGCCCGGACCGCCTCGCTTCTGGCGCATCTGGCGGAAGAGGCGGAGAACCCGATCGGGTTCCTGATGGCGTCCAAAGGTGAAGAGGCGATCCGTTACGCGCCGGAGGACGGGCCATGAGCACGGCGGGCGGGGTGGCGGTAGAGGCGGCCTATCGGGCGCAATTGGAATATCTGTTCGAACGCTCGCCGTTCTATCGTCGAAAGTTGACCGAGGCAGGGTTCAGGGATGCCGCGGCGGCGGGCGGGTTGGCGCAGATTGCCGGGTTGCCGTTCACTGAAAAGGATGAGTTGCGGGCTTCACGCACGCCGGGCAATGCCATTGGTGCGCATCTTGCGGTGCCGATGTCAGAGGTGGTGCGGATCTATTCGACGAGCGGGACAACTGGTTCGCCCAGTTACATTCCGTTGACCGCCAGCGATCTGGCGAACTGGATCACCATTTCGTCGCGGTCTTATGGCGCGTCGGGGATGCAGGCGGGCGAGATGATCGTGTCGACCTACAATGCCGGGCCGTTCGTGGCGGGGGTGGCACTGGATGCTTTTGCGGCGCTGGGTCTGTGTCATGTGCCGG
>JANXPK010000658.1 GCA_025357355.1 Rhodobacterales bacterium | reverse complement strand
CCAGCGGCAACCCCATCCTCCTCCCGGGGTTGCCGCCCTCCCCCCCTTGCATTGCACCTGCTCTCCCCTGATAGTCGCCGCGCTCGGGCGGAGGTGTTTTTGCGGATTTCCATGATCTCGGCGGCACTTGTCGCGGCGCTTGTCGGCTACGGCAGTACCGTAGCCCTTGTCCTCGCCGCAGCCCATGCGCTGAGCGCGACCCTCGCACAGACCGCGAGCTGGCTGCTGGCGATCTGCCTGATCAAGGCCGCGGGCTCCGCTGGCCTCAGCTTTCATACCCGCATCCCCATGGTGCTGGCCTGGTCCACCCCCGGTGCGGCCCTGATCGCCGCCACCTCCGGCATCACCATGAATGAGGCCGCCTGCGCTTTCGTGGTGACCGGTCTGCTGATCGCCCTGACAGGCGTCCTGCGCCCCTTGGGCCGCGCCATGGCCCTGATCCCCGACGGGGTTGCGGCTGGGATGCTGGCCGGTGTGCTTCTGCCCTTCTGCTTCAAAGGCGCCGCAGCAGCCCAAGACCTCGGCGGCGCCAGCCTCGCCATGCTGGCCGTCTTCGCCGTGGTTCGCCTGCGCAACCCCGCCCTCGCGGTCCTCGCCGCCCTCGCCACCGGGCTGATTGCCGCCTATGGCTTTGGCACGGCAACCCTGCCCGTCCTCAGCCTGCCGCTGCCCCAACTGACCTTGATCGCTCCGGCACTAAGATCCGCGGTCCTGATCGGCCTCGCCCTGCCCCTGTACCTCGTCACCATGGCCTCGCAGAACCTGCCCGGCTTTGCCACCCTGCGTGCCGCCGGATATGAGCCGCCGGTCCGCCCTGCCCTGCTCACCACCGGCACCCTGTCCGCGCTGGGCGGCCTCTTTGGCGCCCACACCATCAGCATGGCCGCGATCACCGCAGCGCTCTGCCTTGGCGACGATGTCCATCCCGACCGCGCCCAGCGCTGGAAGGTTGGCCTCGTCTACGGTGCGATCTGGCTGGCTCTGGGCCTGCTCGGCCCGGTCATCGTGCCCTTGCTGCAATCGCTGCCGCCGCCGATCATGACCCTGCTGGTGGCCCTCGCCCTCCTCGGCCCCCTGACCGGAGCGCTGACCGCCGCCTACACCCCGCCCGCCACCCGCTTTGCCGCCACCATCACCCTTGCCGTCACCGCGTCAGGTGTCGCCGCCTTCGGCATCGGCGCGGCCTTCTGGGGCCTGCTGGCCGGGCTTGCGATCCACACGCTGGAAACCCAGTTCCGCCGCCTTTGATTTGCTCCTTGGCAACTACTCCCGCCGGAGGCACTTCGCCTTCGGTTCCAAGGCCCCAAAACTTGCATCGGGGTTAGCATAAATCGCTATACTTCTGATCATAAACGATAAACCATTTGGTCCCGCACGCGGGCGACCAGCCTTAAAGCGCGATTCACCTTGCTGAAAACATCATGATGGCCGTGTGATCGGCAACGCCGCTTTCGCCACCGGTGCCAGAGGACCGTCTGATGAGGGCTACAGTGTAGCCCTCATCGGTCCGATTGCCGCGGCGCGCCAGCGCAAGGCAAGGGTGATTGGGTCGGGTGCCATGGTGAGGAAGGGGAGGCGCCTGCCTGGGGTGGGCGCTGAAGGCGCCTGCCCGGGGGCAGGCAGG
>JANXPK010000642.1 GCA_025357355.1 Rhodobacterales bacterium | reverse complement strand
GCTGATGGTGGCGTCGGTGAAGATATAGACCAGCATCGTCGCCATATCCGGCGCGATCATCCCGGAACCTTTGGCGATACCGGCAATATGGACCATACTGCCTTCGCCCGCAAAGCTGGCGGTGGCGCCCTTGGCGAAAGTGTCGGTGGTCATCATCGCCTGAGCTGCCATGGCGATGGCGTCGCCGCGCAGATCGGCCGCCAGGGCGGGGATGACGGCGGTGATCCGTTCGTAGGGCAGTGGCTCGCCGATGACGCCGGTCGACGACGAAAAGATGCGGCTGGCCGGGATGCCCAGGGCGGCGGCAGTGGCGGCTGTCACCTCGGCCACGGCCTTGTCGCCGGCCTTGCCGGTGAAGGCATTGGAATTGCCGGAATTCACGATGATCGCGGCGCCTGCGCCTTCGGGCACCTTCATCGCCAGTTTGGTCTGACAATCACGCACGCAGGCCGACCGTGTGGTTGAACGGGTAAAGACCCCGGCCATGGTGGTGCCCGGGGCCAGTCGGATCAGCATCACATCCTTGCGGTTCTTGTAGCGCACGCCCGCCTCGACGGCGGCAAACTCCACCCCGGCAATAGGCGGCATGTCGGGGAAAGCCGCAGGGGCAAGGGGCGAAACGAGTTTGGCCTGCTTGACCGGCACGGCCTTCACTGGCACCGCCGGAGCAGCGGATTCGCGCAGCAGTTTCAGCTGCTTTTTCATCGCCTTTGCTTCGGCCTTCCAATCAGTCTTGGCCATACCCGTCCCCCCAACGCCTGCTCATTTGCTCAAAAGAGTTAGGTCTTTGATCAAGGCCGGGTCAACCACCACATCGCTGCGGCTGATCTTGGCCTTGTCGGTGACCGATTTGATGAAGGCGGCAATGGCATCCTTCTGGGTCTGCTTGGCCAGTTCGTCATGCACATCGGCGAATGCCGGGGCGGCGGCGTTGCGGGTTTCGGTGACCAGGATCAAATGCCAGCCGAAATCGGTCTTGATCGGCCCGGTGACCACGCCGACCTTGGCCGCGACCACCGCATCCTCGAATGGCTTGACCATGGCGCCCAGCCCAAACCAGCCCAGATCGCCTCCGGATGCCGCAGAGCCATCGGTGGAATTGGCCTTGGCGACATCGGCAAATTTCGCGCCATCCTGGATCTGCTTGAACAGCGCTTTGGCCTTGTCCTCGCTGTCGACCAGAATATGCGAGGCGTGGTATTCCAGCGACGGGGCCGCCGATTTGTATTTGGCGTCATAGGCCTTCTGGATCGCATCCTCGGTGACGGCATCCGCGATCCCGGCCTCAAGCGCGACATTGGACAAATAGTTGCGCCGCGCATCTGAAAGCGCGAGCGTATCCTTCTTGGTCAGCGTGCTGCCCAGCGACTGCATCAGCGCCTCTTGCTGCACCAACTGGTCCAGGATGCCCTTGTACAGCACATCATCGGGCAGCTTCCTGTATTGGTCGGGCAGGCCGTCGCGCGTCACGATGATGTCGCCCAAAGTGATGTTGACGCCGTTCACCGTCGCCAGAACCGTATCAGCCGTCGGGTCTTCGGCGGCGGCGGGAAAGGCCAGAAGAAGGGTCGTGGCAAAAGCCGCGCAAATCCCGGCCAGTCTTTGGGATAGTTTCGACATCTCACACGCTCCTGATCGTGCCGCGACCGTTGGCGGCGTTGACTATGCTCCGTCCAGCCCTTAAATCGCACAGGTCGCGTGCGACGGGTTGGTCGGCTTTCTTGGCTCTTCTATGGAAGGAGACGAGAGCGGGCAAGGCCGAGCCTCACACGATCCTGTCAGGATTGCCTGCCAGAACGAAATTCGCCGGGCGGAGAAAATATGCTGGGTCTTGGTTCGCTTGCACGAAAGGTCTTTGGCACACCCAATGACCGCATGGTCAAAGTGGTGCGTCCGCTGGTGGCAAAGATCAACGTGCTGGAGCCCCAGCATGCCGCGCTGAGCGACGATGGCATCAAGTCCAAGACGGTTGAACTGCAAAAGCGTGTGCAAGAGGGCGGCGAAAGCCTGGAAGACGTTTTGCCCGAAGCCTTCGCCAACTGCCGTGAGGCGGCCCGGCGCGCGCTGGGTCTGCGCGCCTTTGACGTGCAGCTGATGGG
>JANXPK010000628.1 GCA_025357355.1 Rhodobacterales bacterium | reverse complement strand
ACAGCGGCACCGGCATTGACTCGATGGTCGGCGGCGGCGGTGACGACACCTATATTGTCAGCGACAGCGCCGACAAGACCCTCGAAAACACCGGCGGCGGCACCGATCAGGTGCTTTCGACCGTCGATTTCACCCTGACCTCGAATGTCGAGAACCTGACCCTGATCGGCACCGATGCCGTCAACGCCCACGGCAATACCGGCGACAACATTCTGATCGGCAACGACGCTGCCAACCTGCTGGAAGGCAATACCGGCAACGACCACATTCTGGGCGCCGGCGGCGATGACACGCTGAAAGGCGATGTCGGCGCCGATACGATGGAGGGTGGCGCCGGCAACGACACCTACATCGTCGCCGAAACCACCGATGTCGTCATCGAAGGTCTGCACGCAGGCACCGACGAGGTGCAAAGCGGCGTCAACTGGACGCTTGGCGCCAATGTCGAGAACCTGACCCTGACCGGCACCACCGGACTCAGCGGCGTCGGCAACGAATTGGCCAACATCATCACCGGGACAACCGGCGCGAACAATCTGTCGGGGCTTGGCGGTGCCGACAGCCTGATCGGCGATCTTGGCAACGACACCCTTGATGGTGGCGGCGGCAACGACACCATGGACGGCGGCGCCGGTAACGACACCTATGTGATCAATTCCCCCCTCGACGTGGTGATCGAAGCCGCGGACAGCGGCATCGATCTGGTGTCGGTCAATTCCACCTACACCCTGCTCGACAACTTCGAGAACCTCACCCTGACCGGCAGCGCCGCCATCGACGGCACCGGCAATTCGGTCGACAACATCATCCTTGGCAACACCGGCGACAACGCGCTGAGCGGCCTTGACGGCAATGACACGCTGACAGGCGGCAGCGGCAACGACACCCTGGACGGCGGATCGGGCGCAGACACCATGGCGGGCGGCGCCGGTGCCGATACCTATTTCGTCGACAACAGCGGCGATACCGTCACCGAAACCTCGGCCCATCAGATCGACACCGTCATCGCGTCCGTCAGCTTCACCCTGTCGGCCAACGTCGAAAACCTGCAACTGACGGCGGGGCCGATCGATGGCACCGGCAACTCCATCGCCAACATCCTGACCGGCTCGGCCGACGACAACATGCTTTTGGGTCTTGGCGGCAACGACACCATTGTCGGCAATGATGGCAATGACACGCTCGACGGCGGCACCGGCAATGACACCATGAATGGCGGCAACGGCAACGACACCTATGTGGTCAATTCGCTGGCCGACCAGGTGTCCGAATCCGGCGGCAGC
Source organism: Rhodobacterales bacterium (assembly GCA_025357355.1). Lineage (GTDB taxonomy): Bacteria > Pseudomonadota > Alphaproteobacteria > Rhodobacterales > Rhodobacteraceae > Stagnihabitans. The sequence goes on along the minus strand of JANXPK010000628.1, from coordinate 6,548 downwards.
GGCGTTGACACGGTGCAAAGTTCGGTCAACTTCACCCTCGGCAACGGGCTTGAAGACCTGAACCTGACCGGCCCCAACCGGATCAACGGCACCGGCAATAGTGCCGACAACACCATCACCGGCAACGACAACGACAACGTGATCAATGGCCTTGCGGGCAATGACACACTGACGGGCAACCTCGGCGCCGACCATTTCGTCTTTGCCTCCAGCGGCAACGGCACCGACACCATCACCGACTTCAACGGCCTGGTGTCCGGGGTTGCCGAAGGCGACACGCTGCAATTCGACCATGCCGCGCTGATTGGCACCTTCGCCTACCTTGGCACCGGCGCCTTTACCGGCGGCGGCACCAACAGCGAGGCGCGCATCGCCTCGAACGGCCACCTTGTCGTCGATCTGAACGGCGACGGCACCGCCGACGTCAACATCATCCTGACCGGCCTTGTCGATGCCAGCCAGTTGACGGCCGCAGATTTCGCCTTCATCTGATCGCGCCAAAGCTTCGCACCCCAAAAGCCGCAGCCCCCCGCTGCGGCTTTTCACTTGGCTCACGCCCATGCCCAACTGGACAGATCAGCCCCAGCGTGTAGTCTGGCCGTGCTGTCGTCTCGCATCAAAGACTGGTGCGATACGCATTCACATCGTTATTCCAAGGAGGATTGCATGGATCGTCGTTCCTTTCTGACCAAGGCCGCCGTCGGCGGGGTGGGCGCTGCCGGAGCGGCCCTTGTGGCCACCCCGCTTGTCGCCCAGACCAATCCCAAGGTGACCTGGCGGATGACCTCGTCCTTCCCAAAGTCGCTCGACACCATCTTTGGCGGCGCGGTCACGCTGGCAAACTATGTGAATGCCGCCACCGACGGCAATTTCACCATTCAGGTCTTTGCCGCCGGGGAACTCGTCCCCGGCCTGCAAGCCGCCGACGCCACCGCCGCGGGCACGGTCGAGGCCTGCCACACCGCCACCTACTACTACTGGGGCAAGGACCCGACCTATGCCCTCGCCACCGCCGTGCCGTTCAGCCTGAACGCAAGGCAAATGAACGCCTGGTACTACTATGGCGATGGCATCGCGCTCAGCAACGAATTCTTCAATTCCAAGGGCCTGCACGCCCTGCCTGCCGGCAATACCGGGGTGCAGATGGGCGGCTGGTATCGCAAGGAAATCAACACGGTGGCCGACCTCAAGGGCCTGAAATTCCGCATCGGCGGCTTTGGCGGCAAGGTGCTGGAACCCCTGGGCGTCATCCCGCAGCAGATCGCCGGCGGCGATATCTATCCCGCACTTGAAAAAGGCACCATCGACGCCGCCGAATGGGTCGGCCCCTATGATGACGAAAAGCTCGGCTTCTACAAGGTTGCCCCCTACTACTATTATCCCGGCTTCTGGGAGGGTGGCCCGACCCTGTCGGCGATGTTCAACAAGGCCGCCTATGATGGCCTGCCCGCCGCCTACAAGGCCGTCCTCGCCGCCGCCTGTCAGGCCGCCAACTGCGACATGCTGGCCAATTACGACTACAAGAACCCCGCCGCGCTGAAACGTCTGGTCGGTGCCGGGGCGCAACTGCGACCCTTCAGCGCCGACATCCTCAGTGCCGCCTTCGACAGTGCCATGAAGATCTACGCCGATCTTGGGGCCAGCAACCCCGCCTTCAAGAAGATCCATGACAGCCAGCAGGCCTTCCTGAAAGACGCCTATCTGTGGGATCAGATCGCCGAATACACTTTCGACACCTTCATGATGACCCAGCAGCAGGCGGGCAAACTGTAGCCGAGCGGGGCCAGAAGCTCAGCGGCGTGATGGGCTTTGGCAGAAACTGCGTTCCGCCCGTCCAGAACAGTCTGAACCGCCATGCTTTTCTTGCCTTCTCTTCCCCGATACGCCAAAGCGTGTCGGGAAGGCGCCTGCCTGCCCCCGGCAGGCGCCTTCAGCGCCAACCCCAGTCAGGCGCCTCCCCTTCGTCACCACGGCACCCGACCCAATCCCCCTTGCCTTGCTGCTTGCGCGCTTCGGCAATCGGACCGATGGGGGCTACACAGTCGCCCCCATCAAACGGTCCTCTGGTTCGGTTGGTGAGGGCAGCCGTTGAAGCGCAAGGAGCCTTAGTGGAGTTTCCAGCAAGATTGACCGCCCTCTGGCCAATCAAGACAAGCTTGGACCACCGATTCGCAGGTTCATGGTTAACCAGAAGTGAGAACCGCAAACCTCGCATCACCTGTAGAGGCATTGTAGGCTGAATGTAGGCGGTTTGTAGGTCGTTCATCTTCCGTTAATCAGGCCAATTAACAGAGCGATCTCAACGGCTTGGCGTCACCAGACCAATGCCGAAACCCGCGCCGTCAACGGCGGCATGAATGCTGAACTGCGAAAGGTGCGACGCCCCGATCAGCCATACCGCCTGCCCTCCCTCTGGATCAGATCGGCGGCACCAGCCCATTCAGCCCAACGACCACCGCCTTGGCGCTCAACCCCTTGTCGGCACCAACCGTAGCGCGCACCGACACCGCAGCCCCCACCACCAGATCGGCCGCCGTGGCCGCTCCCAACGCGACAATCGGCGTTCCATCCGGGATCACCACAGTCTGCACACCGCCCTTGTATTTCAGCGTCAGACTATGATCGCCGGTCGCCGAAACCACGGTCTGCACCGTGGCGTTGGTCATGGTGCCCTGTGGCTCGACATCCCACCGCCTGCTGCCCTCGCCTGTTCCGGCCATCGCGGGCGGAAAGATCGTGACCTCCACCGCCCCCTGCTTGCCATCCTTCATCGGTACCGAACCGACACCGACGAAGTCGCCCAGCTTGATGTCTTCCAGCTTGGCCGCCGACATGCCGATGATGCGAAAGTCCGATGCAAGGGCGATGGTTGCCGTGCTGCCATCCGCCTCCAGCACGGTCAAGCTAGTGGTATCAATGGTTTTTATCGTGCCATGCACCCGCTGGGTCGTAGTCTGGGCTGCAAGGGGTGCCGCACCAACAATGGCCAAAGCGACGACGACTGCACGAATGGATCGGTACATGGTTTGCCCCTGCGGTTGGTGGGTGATCCCGTCAGGATACGCCGTTTGCCCCGCCAATCTACCGCCAACGCCATGCGTCGCGCGAACGTGAAGGCGGCTCAGTTCTTCGGCACCAGCGGCGGCGCGAACTTCGGAACGCCGCTCAATCCCTGTAACTTCGGCACCACGATGCGCACATTGCTGGTGTCCACCACCGGTCCCTTGTAGCGCATCACCATTTGCGGCAACGCGATCACCATGCCGATCATCACCACCTGGATCAACACGAACGGCACCGCTCCCCAATAAATCTGCCCCGTCCGCACCGGCTCCATCATCCTGCCGGTCACCCGGTCGACATAGGGCTGCCTTGGTGCGACCGAACGCAGGTAGAACAGCGAGAATCCAAACGGCGGGTGCATGAAACTGGTCTGCATGTTCACCCCTAAAATGACCCCGAACCAGATGAGGTCGATGCCCAGCTTTTCCGCCGCCGGGGCCAGCAAGGGCACGATAATAAAGGCCAATTCAAAGAAATCCAGAAAGAACGCCAGCACAAACACAAGTGCCGACACCGCGATCAGAAACCCCAGCTGCCCGCCAGGCAGCGAGGTCAGCAAATGCTCGACCCACAGATGGCCGTTGACGCCGTAGAAGGTCAGCGAGAACACCCGCGCACCCAGCAGGATGAACATCACGAACGACGACAGCCGCGTGGTCGACGCCAAGGCCTGCCGCACCACCGACAGGCTCAGCCGCCCCTTCAGTCCCGCCAGCACCAAGGCCCCCACCGCCCCCATCGCCCCGCCCTCGGTCGGCGTAGCGATCCCCAGAAAGATTGTCCCCAGCACAAGGAATATCAGCGCCAAGGGCGGAATCAGCACGATGATCACCTGGCTCGTCAGCCGCGACATCAGGCTCAGGCCCAAAAACCGGTCCACCAGCGCTGCCGCATAGATCACCGCAACCGCCCCCGACGCGCCCAAAATCTCCGCCCCGTCGCCCTGCGCTGCCAACCAGCGCATGGCGGCGAGACCGATGCCCGCCGTCAGCACAACCGCCACCAGCAAGGAGGTCACGCCGCTGCCCAGCGTCCGCGCCTCTTTGGGCAGGGCTGGCGCCCAATTGGGCCGAACCCAGGTCACCCCCAGCACATAGATCATGTAGCACAGCGTCAGTACCAACCCTGGTACCAGCGCCCCCTTGTACATATCGCCAACAGACCGGCCCAACTGATCGGCCAGCACGATCAGCACCAGCGACGGCGGAATGATTTGCGCCAAGGTACCAGAGGCTGCGATCACCCCGCTTGCCAGCCTGCGGTCATAGCCATAGCGCAGCATGATCGGCAACGAAATCAGCCCCATCGAGATGACGCTCGCCGCAACCACCCCCGTGGTCGCCGCCAGCAGCGCGCCCACCAGAATAACCGCATAGGCCAACCCACCGCGCACCGGCCCGAACAACTGGCCCACCGTCTCCAGCAGATCCTCGGCCATGCCGGATCTTTCCAGTACGATGCCCATGAAGGTGAAGAACGGAATGGCCAGTAAAGTATCGTTCTGCATCACCCCCCAGAACCGTTCCGGCAGGGCGTAGAGCAGCGGCCAGTCAAGGTTGATCGACCCACCCGACACAGGTGCCAACCACACGCCGATGACAAAGAACATCAGCCCGTTGGCCGCCAGCGAGAATGCAACCGGATAGCCGATCAGCAGAAACACCACCAAAGACAGAAACATGATCGGCGCCATGTTCTGCGCGATCAACTCCATCATGGCGCGGCCTTCGCGATCTTTTCGGCCAGTTCCGCGCCCTCCAGTTCCGCCGCCTTGTGGGCTGATACAAACGGGGACGGGTCGTCCATCAGCCCGCGCATCACCGCGATCTTCTTGATGATCTCGGCCAGACCCTGCAACGTCAGCAGCACAAATCCGATTAGCAACAACAATTTGGCCGGCCACAGGATCAGCCCGCCCGCGTTGTTCGACATCTCTCCGCTGCGATACGACAGCAAGAAGTACGGCACGAAAAAGCTGTCCATCAGCAAAACAAAGGGCATCAGGAACACCAGATGGCCCAGCAGGTCGATCCAGTGCTGCACCCGCCGCGACATGGCACCGTAGATGATGTCGATGCGGATGTGCTCGTTCTGTTTTAGCGTATAGGCCGCCGCCAACAGGAAGGCCCCGCCGTACAGATACCATTGCGCCTCGAGGAATGCATTTGACGAGGTGTTCAGCGTCTTGCGGATGATGGCATTGCCCGCGCTGACCAGCACCGCCGCCAGGATCAGCCAGCCCACCGCCTTGCCAACCCACTCTGTCAGCCCGTCAATCGCCCGCGCTACCACCAGCAGAAACGTCATCCCGCCCCCTTTGCCGTCACCAGCATTGGCGGAGTTGCCCTGATCGGTCAACCGTCAGCGCCAGCCCCACTCCTGCGCCAGCGCGAGACACTCGGCCACCGACATCACGCCGTCATACGTCCCCGGCGCGCGGATGCAGGCTGCTGCGGTGGCATGAGCCAGCGTCAGGCAGGCGTCATAGGTCCAGCCCTCATGAATGCCGTAAAGAAAGCCCGACGCAAAGGCATCCCCCGCCCCGTTCACGCCCGCCACCGCCGCCTCGGGCACCCGGACCGAGGGCTTGTAGAGCCGCGCTCCGTCGCGCGTGACCAAGGTGGCGCCGCCAACGTAATGCACAGCAATCACGTCCATCCTGCCCAACGAAAGCACCGTTTCTGCTGCCGCCAGACAAGCCTCTTGGTCGGTCTTGCCGTCCCTGACCGTGACCATATCCGCCAGTGCCCCGATCTCGAAATCGTTGACCACCAGCGTTGACAGATGCGGCAGGCACGGCCGCACCAGCGCGCGGATACGCTCGGGCGCCACCGTCACCAACTCGAAATTGGTCAGCATCCCCTCCGCCCGTGCCCGCATCAGCACCTCGACCCAGCCATTGACATAAGCCCCGCAAGGCGCATCAAGGATCTCATGGATGCCCGGCAGGCCAAGGTGGAAGATCTTTGCCGTGCTGCCCTCGACCCGCAGATCCTCAGGCGTCACCACATTATTCGACCCCTCGAACACCACATGGGTCCGCCGCCCCGAGGCCAGCGACATATAGGCATCGGTCACCTGCGTCGGCACCCGCTTGGCCTGCACGAGCCAACGATGATCCAGCCCGTTCGCCTCGGCCAGCGCTTTCAGAAAATCGCCCGCCTCGTCATCACCTACCAGCCCCGTCGTCGCCACTGGCATCGAAGGGTCCAGCCTGCGGATGTCCAGCGCCAGATTGCACCCCGGCCCGCCCCCGGCGCGTTCCGTGCTCAGCACGCGCACCACCACATCCTCGCCCGGCCAGTAGGGCACCGTGATGTTGCGGTCCACGCACCAGCAGCCCGCCGTCAGAAACCCCCGTCGCGCCATCGCGTTAGGCCTTGTTCTGCTTCAGCAGCGGCTCGCTCAGCACCAGATCGTCCAACAGACTGCGCTGCGCCACGATCCCTGCGCGGTTCAGGTCGGCGTGATAAGCCTTGACCCCC
>JANXPK010000619.1 GCA_025357355.1 Rhodobacterales bacterium | reverse complement strand
GGCGGATTTGGCTTGAAGCCCAACGAGACGGCTGATCGCCTGCGACGTGCGGCCCTTGGCGCGGGCTTCCAGATAGCGGCCCATCAGGATCAGGGTGACTATGACCGACGAAGCCTCGAAGTAGACATTTGCGGTGCCTTGGGGCAGCAAACCGGGCGCGAAGGTGGCCACCACCGAATAGCCCCAGGCGGCGGAGGAGCCGACGACGACGAGCGAATTCATGTCAGGTGAAATGTGCCACAAAGCGGGAAGGCCCTTGGCATAGAACCGCAGGCCGGGGCCGAACTGCACCGCCGTGGCCAGCAGGAAATAGAAGATATACAAGGGCGTATCGCCCACGGTCATTCTCAGTGCCATATGAAAGCTGGGGACCAGGTGACGCGCCATTTCCAGCACGAAGATCGGCAAGGTCAACACGGCGGCCAGCAGAAAGTCGCGCCGCAAGCGGGCCTGATCCGCCTCCCGTGCTGCCGTTTTGTCAGCGCCGGACGCCAGCACTGCATGGGGTTCGTAACCGGCCTTGCGGATGGCGGCCTCGACGGCGACGTGCAGCGCCGCGCTGGCGTCTGCCGCTTTGATCATGGCGCGCTCCGTCGCCAGATTGACCGAGGCTGAGGATACGCCGGGCACCGACAGGATCGCCTTTTCCACCCGCACCACGCAGGAGGCGCAGGTCATCCCCTCAATCGCAAGATCGAAGCTGACGGGTTCGATGTCGTAGCCCGCCTTTCGGATGGCGGCCACCACCGCCTGATGCACCGGCGCTGCCGCATAGCGCACCTTGGCTTTTTCGGTCGCCAGATTGACCGAGGCCGATGCCACCCCCGCCACCCGTTCAATCGCCTTTTCAACCCGCCCCACGCAAGAGGCGCAGGTCATGCCCTGAACCGACAGGGTTTCGGTGGTCCCAGAGGGCGTGAAGGCGAAGTCTTTCATGATCGGTCTTTCGAAAGGGGGTGGCACGGGTTTTCAGGCGTGCGTTTTCAGGCGGGGGTGAACCCGGCATCGACGATGGCGCTTTTGACGGCAGCCGCAGAGGCTGAGGTTTTCACCTGCACCTTGTGCGTATCAAGGTCGATCACCAGTTCGGCGGCGGGATCGACGGATTTCACCGCCTGTGTCACTCCCCTGGCGCAGCCGCCGCAGGTCATGTCGGGTATGGTGAGGTCAAGCATGTCCGGTCCTTTCGAGGGGTTGGCAAAAGTGCCATGGACCGAAGATGGGGCTTCCCATCATGTCAAGGTCAAGAGCCTCTTTCAATTATTTCAACATGTCGTGCGCAGGGACTGCGGACTTGCCCTGATGGCTTGGCGGCCCTACCTTTCCGACATGCAAAGGTCGGTCTTCTTCGCCCAACTGTCGCTCGCCCTGCGCGGGCTGCTGGTCGTGGCCCTGCTCGCCATCGCGCCGCTTTACGAAAAAGCACATGCGATGGACGCGCCGATGGGAATGGGAGAAGCGATGGTTCATATTTCGAGCCATGACATGAGCGTCGACATGCGTTCCAGCGCGATGACGGGCCAGATGCCGGCATCACACGGCCATTTTGACGCAGGGTGCCGCATCCTGTGTTATGGCTGGGTGGAAAATGCGCATCTGGTGCGCCCCGAAGGTCAGTCGTCAGAGATCGCGGTGACACTTGCCCCCGCACATTCGGAAATGCGAGATGGGATCATGCCCCCGCCAATCCGCCATCCGCCAAAACCCGCCAGCTTCGCCTGAGACATCGCCGCGCCAGCGGCATTCCCTCATTTCCGGCCCCGAAGGGTCGAACGGAGCTTACCATGACCCCTTATCCCAATCGCCGCGATTTCCTCGTGGCCACGGCGGCGCTTGCTGCGTCAACGACGCTTCCCCGCCTTGCCTTTGCGCAGGCTGCTCCCTTTAGCCTGAAAGCCACCTCCCGCACGCTCGACATTGATGGCCGCGCCGCCAAGGTGTTTGGCTTGGTCAACACCAGCAGCGGGACCGGGCTCGTGCTTGACCCCGACCAGCGGTTTGCGGTCAACCTGACCAACGACTTGGCCGTAGAAACCCTGATCCACTGGCACGGACAAATCCCGCCCAATGTCCAGGACGGCGTGCCGGGCATGCCCGCGCCGCTGCTGAAACCCGGTGAGGCGCGAAGCTATGATTTCGCCGCCAAACCCGGCACGCACTGGATGCACAGCCATGTGCCTTTGCAGGAGATGGCGCTGCTGGCCGCCCCCTTGATCGTGCGGACAGAGGCGGACGCCAAGGCCGACCGGCAAGAGGTCGTGATGCTGCTGCATGATTTCTCGTTCAAATCGCCGGAAGAGGTGATGGCCCAGATCACCGGCGGCGCCGCGATGGGCGGGATGGCGATGGGTGGCACGACCAAGACCGACAATGCCATGGCGGGCATGGACATGGGCAAGTCGACCGGCGGGATGTCCGGGATGGATATGTCCAACATGGATATGTCCGGCACGGGCAAGGCGGATCGCACGATGGGTGGCATGTCGGGCATGGCGATGGACCTGAACGACTACGACTTCGACGCCTATCTGACCAATGATCGCACCCTGTCCGACCCAGAGGTGGTTCAGGTCGAGGCGGGTGGTCACATCCGCCTGCGCATCATCAACGGTTCTGCCGCAACGGTCTACTGGATCGAAACCGGTGACACCCAAGCGCGGCTGATCGCCGTCGATGGCCATGACATTGAACCCGTCAAAGGCCGCCGCTTCGGTCTGGCGATGGGTCAGCGGCTGGACATCGCGGTGGACTTGCCCGGGGCCGGAGCCTTCCCGATCCTCGCCTTGCGCGAAGGGGCGCGGGAACAGACCGGCGTGATCCTTGCCACGCCGGGGGCCAGGGTGGCGCGTATCGACGCCATCGCGGATGCGGCGTCCCCGGCATTCGACACCGACCTTGCGCAAGAGGGGGCCCTGCGCGCCACATTGCCGCTGCCGGAAAAGGCCGCATCAAACACCCGGATGCTGATGCTGGCGGGTGCCATGCAACCTTATGTCTGGACGATCAACGGCCAGACCTGGGCCACTCATCAACCCATTCCGGCCAAATCCGGCGAACGGGTGGAGCTTATGTTCCACAACATGTCAATGATGGGCCACCCGATGCATCTGCATGGCCATTCCTTCCAGGTGGTCGATACCGGCGCGGGGCGATTTGCCGGGGCTCTGCGCGACACTGTCTTCATACCGCCGATGGGGGTCGTGACGGTCGCACTCGATGCGGGCGAGGCGGCAAGCTGGATGCTCCACTGCCATCACATGCCGCATCTGGCGACTGGCATGATGACCGAGTTCATCGTCCGGGCATAATCCAGAGGCACTTACAGGAAGCTGGTCAGCAACTGGTCCAGCCGCGTCCCTTCGCGGTATGCCAGACCAACCGCATGGGCCGCCAGGAGACCAACTGCAGCGCCGCCCAGAACATCGGTGACGTAATGGGTGCCGACGTAAACCCGTGAAACGCAGACCAGCAGGGCCAATGCTCCAAAGACGCAGGCCCTGCCGTGAAGACGCTGCGTGCCGAAGGCCGCGACAATGGCTGCGACCGCCGTTGCATGGTCCGACGGAAACGACCAATCCGCGCTGCGGGCGATAAGCAGATGCGTCACGCCTGCATCGAATGGGCGTATCCGGTGGACGAAAATCAGGATGACCTGATTGACCGCAAGGCCCAATAGAAAGGCAAGTCCGGCGCAGACCGCAGTGTGCCGGACATGGGTGCGATCCGTACCGCTCCACCACTGCAAAACCACCAAAGCAACGATCAGCGGCACCCCGAACTGGGTTATGGCGATCATCGCACCGTCGGCGATCGCGTTCGTTCCCGCAAACGAATTTATCCAGCGTGTGATGTCGTTATCCATGCTTGTCCTGCTTGGTCTGGTTCGTGACAGGCGCGATCTTTAAAGGGCGCCATTCGCAATTGGAATGCTCGTTCCGCATTCTTGGGAAGCGCATTCCACCCGACTTTTCGCTCAGGTCGCATATAACTGCTCGTCTGCCCGGATCAGGTGGCACCGGAGGCTTAAACGTCGATGCCCTCCAGGCTTAGGTGGCGAAACAGCGTGTCCACCTCGCCAGGGGCAAGTTTTGCGCCGCTGTCGAGCCACCAGATCATCACCGACATGAATGCGCCGACCAGATAATGCACGGTGGCTTCGCGGTCTGCAGGCCCCCGCACCCGTTCCATGTCAAGCCGGGCCAGATCGGTGCGGATCAGTTCCCCAAGTATCTCACGGATCATGCCAAGTGCGACGCTGCCGCCGCGGTCGCCCACAAGCGCCTTGTAAAGTGCTGCATGATCGCGCGCGTGTTCCAGCATGACCAGACTGAAGCTGAGCGCCCGGTCTTGGGGTGAGCTACCGCCTGCCAGAGCCGCCTGCTGCCTTGCCAAAAGGTGATGGCGCAGATGCTCCAGCCCTCTGCGCTTGAGATCATCCTTGCTGGTGAAATGGGCATAGAAGGTCGAACGTCCGACATTGGCTTCGTCACAGATGTCCTTGATCGTGACGGCCTCATAGCCTTTCACCAGCGTCAACTGGTTCAAAGCGCTCTCCAGAATGCTCCGCGTGCGGGCGATCCGGCGATCCATGACACCATCCCCTAGAGAACTTTTCCCGGACAGATCGGCCCTGCTGTCCCGAATCCTGCGAAACCGGTGTGGCAACGGTTGACAGGTTTCCGAACACTATGTTCGGTATCTTGCATGACGTCCATCACAAAGACCCCTCAGCCCATCTTGCAACGCCAGTCGCAACGGAGCAGTACCATGTCGGACCACCAAAACTATCCCGGAACCCCGGCTTGGG
>JANXPK010000532.1 GCA_025357355.1 Rhodobacterales bacterium | reverse complement strand
CACCATCCGCAGCATCGTCGATTTTCCACAGCCTGACGGGCCGAGAAGCGCGCAGAACGAACCGTCCGCCACGGTCAGGTCCAGCCCGCGGATGACCTCGACCGCGCCGAAGCGCTTGGTAATGCCCGTCAATTCCACCGATGCCATCGTCTACCCCTTGATCCCGGCTGAAAGCGTGATTGCCTGCGTAACCCGCCGCTGGAACAGAAGATAGGCCAGCGCCACCGGCAAACCAGCCAGCACCGCTCCCGCCATCACCCGGCCATAGGCGACGCCAAAGGCATCCTGCACGGCGGTGATGCCAACGGTTACCGTCATCATCGTTTCGTTCTGCGCCGCCAGAAACGGCCACAGGAATGCGTTCCACGCGGCGATGAAGGTGATGATCGCCAGCGCCGTCGTCACGCCCCAGTTCATCGGCAGGAACACCCGGAACAGCAATTGGAACTCGTTGGCGCCGTCCATCACCGCCGCCTCGCGAAACTCGCGCGGCAGGCCGTCGAAGAACTGCTTGTAAACGATCACCGTCACCGGGGTCAGCAACATCGGCAGGATGATGCCCAGATAGTGGTTCAACTGCCCGATCCCGGCGATGATGATGAAATGGTTCACGATCAGCGCCGAAACCGGCACCATGAAGCTGGCCAGAATCGTCCACCACAACACGCGGCGCCCCGGAAAGCTCAACTGCGAGATGGCGTAACCGGTGCAGGCCGCCATGAAGACCGCCACGATGGTAACGGCCACCGAGGTGATCGTCGAATTGAGATACCAGGTCGGCAACATCGAATGTTCGATGTCGAAGATGAAGTTGGTCAGGGTGGGATGCTGGGGTATCACGGCAAAGTCGGTCACTGTCTCGTCGTCGGAACGCAGGCTGGTGGCGAGCGCCCAGTACACCGGAAAGAACCACAGCATGGCGCAGATCACGCTCAGCGCCGTTAACAGCAATCCGCCGATGTCGAGCTTTTTCTTCGAATCCGCGGTGGAACTGAGGTCGCTCATCTTGTCCCCCGGATGCGCAGGACCTGATATTGCAACACCGAAAACACTACAACCACGACAAACAGCGCCACCGCGACCGTCGCCGAATAGCCGCCCGCGTTTTTCTGGAACGCCTGTTCGTAAATGTACTGCACCATCACCATCGTGGCCTGCGTTTGCCCGCCATTGGCGAAAAGGTAGACCTGATCGAAGATCTTCATCTGCAAGATCAGCTGGATGGTCAGGCAAAGCGTCGTGATCGGCCACAGCAGCGGCAAGGTGATGCGCCACAGCATCTGGCCCCGGGTCGCACCGTCAAGCGCCGCCGCCTCGTACAACTCTTGCGGAATGTTGCGCAGGCCGGCCAGAAACAGCAGGATCGAAAAGCCGTTGGTCCACCAGATCGTGATCAGCGCCGCCCCCGGCATGAACCACGGCACCGTGCGCCAGACGTTGACCGGCTCCCCGACAAAGAACGCAATCGGCACCTGCAGGATGCCGAACTGAACATTGGTGAGCCAGTTCCAGATCAGATAGACCACGGTGACCGGCAACACATAGGGCAGAAAGAACGCCGACAGGATCAGGCTTTGCGCCCAGCCGCGCAACCGGCTGACCATCAAGGCGATGGCCATGGCCACCGCAGTGCCCGGCACAACCGTCAGAACCACGAAATAAGCCGTATTCCATACCGATTTACGAAAAACCGGGTCGATGAACATGCGGACATAGTTCTTGATCCCGATCCATTTGCCCGGACCGATCAGCGGGCCATTGGTCAGGCTCAACCGCACCATCTGGATTGTCGGATAGATGAACATCCAGCCGTAGATCAGCACGAACGGCGCCACGAGGATATAGGCCACCATCATCTCGGTGCGTCGGTTGCGAAGCATGTCATTCCTGCGCTGAGCAAAGGAAATCCCGGCCGGGGCGCGCTCAAGCCCCGGCCGGGATCAGGCCACGCTTATTGCAGCGCGTCCAGTGTTGCTTTCATCTCGGCCACGGCGGCAACCGGATCGCTTTCGCCGTTGATGGCCGGGGTAAAGGCGTTGCCGGCTGCGTCAAACAGCGGCGAGGCGACACCGGCATGGATCGACTTGGGGTCGAACACGCCATGAGCAACCAAAGGCTGATAGGTCGCCTGGGGCTGCATCGCCTTGTACTCGGCGCTTTCCGTCACGGCCTTGTTGGCCGGGATGTGACCGGCGGTTGCCCAGAACAGCGCATGTCCTTCCATCCACTTGATGATTTCCAGAACCGCCGCGTGCTTGGCCGGATCGACGGTCACGCCCACGTTGTTCGGAATGGCGAAGGTGTGGCTGTCCTCATAGGTGCAGGTATGGGCGAACAGGGCCGGGATCTCGATGGCGCCCCAGTTGAACAGTTTGCCCTGCGCCTTGAGGTCGGTCATCGTCGGCACTTCCCAGACGCCGTTGATCATCAAAGGCGCCTTGCCAGAGGTGAACAGCGCCACGGTCGACGGATAATCGGTCTTGGCCGGGTTGTAGCCGTTCTTCACCCAATCGGCGATGACTTGCACGGCCTTGGCCAGCTTGGCCGAGCTGTCGCCGGGGAACCAGTTGCCATCGGTGCCGATGTCGCCGTCCTGCTGGCACAGCAGCGAATAGATGGTGCGGAATGCAAACGAGCCGTCCGCCGTTACTGTGGCGATGGAATACTGGTTGCCGTCGGCCTTAAGCTTCTTCAGCGCAGCGTCGAAATTGTCCAGACCGGTCATCCCGGTCGGCAAGCCATCGGCGCCGATCAGACCGGATTTGGCCAGAAGGTCCTTGTTGTAGTAAAGGACGATCGGATGGGTGTCGAAGGGAACGGCATATTGCTTGCCATCCACATGCACCGCGTCCCAGGTTGCCCCGGCAAAGCTGTCTTTCGACAGACCCATGGTCTTCATGTCATCGGCGCTGATTTCCGTCAGCGTGCTTTCGCTCACCGCCAGCGGAATGCGGCTGGCGTGATAGGTCATGATATCCGGGCCTTGGCCAACAGCGGTCGAGGTCTGGACCTTGCTGTAGAACGGCGTGCCCCAAGCCAGGGTCGAGGCCTGAATCTCGATGCTGTCCTTGTGTTCGGTATTGAAGTCGTCGATCAGTTTCTTCATCCGCACGCCGTCGCCGCCGCCCAGGAAATCCCACCAGACCACGGTTTCCTTGGCCTGCGCGGCCGTCGCGAACATGACCGCAGCCAGTAGTGCCGCCTTGATTGATAGTTTCACAGTGTCCTCCCTCGAATGAAGCTATTGCTTCCGCGCCAAAACTCCTCCGGCGCCTGCGGGCGCGCGCAAGCGAGTGGACCGGTTTTCCGGCATGACGGCGCCTCCCCAGAAAGAAGCCGCAGTCTTATTGTGCGGTGAGCCTATGAAACACCGGCCAAGGCGTCAACAGATTCGTGGATATGTATCCGCAATTTGGATACGAGAAGCCATCAACTCTCTACGGGTAGTGTCATGGCCTGCGCGATCAGCGCATCAAACAGCGCGTCCGCCACCGGGTCGACGCCGGGCGCCGTTGTCATCAGCCTGAAGGTCGAAGCGATCAGCCGTCCGCGCCCCACCCGCTTTTCCCCGATCAGGGCGACTGGCTTGTGGATCCAGCCCACCACCAGCCCTGCGATGACCGACCCGGCAAACTCCCAGCCTGACCAACCGCCCATCACATGCCGTGGCACTACGTCCGAGAATGACATATCCAGCATCGGCCCGCCGGGAATTCCCGCAAACGCCCCCTCGCGCCGGATCCACGAAAACCCCGCGATCCAGTCACCGCGCCACATCGTGCCGTGCCGCGCCATCAGCTCGCTGCGCTCGGCGTTGACGGAGCTCATGATCGATCGCGTCAGCGCGAAGTGATCCTCCATCACGTCGAGCACGTCGTCCTTGCGCAGCCGCAGCAGC
This sequence comes from Rhodobacterales bacterium, assembly GCA_025357355.1. GTDB lineage: Bacteria > Pseudomonadota > Alphaproteobacteria > Rhodobacterales > Rhodobacteraceae > Stagnihabitans. Next base: position 426 of record JANXPK010000532.1, on the reverse strand, counting down.
ATCGACGCCTCCCGTGCCCGCGCGGTGAACGGGGCCTGCGGGGTGCCGATGGACGCGCTCCCGCCCACCAGCGAGCCGGGGCCGAAGGCGGCCCGCAGCGGCGGATCAACGCGCTCGATCTCGATCATCCCGCCGGCTACGGCGTCGAGGGTCTCGCACGGGTCGCCCTCCCGGTAGAGCGTGTCGCCGGGCGCCAGCGCCTGCGCCGAGGCGAGGTCGGCGAGGCGCAGCGTGGCCTGCACGCCGGCGGCGCGGAAGATGGGGAGCTTGCGCAGCGCCACGGTCTTCTCGAAGAGGCTGAGGCCGGTCGCGAGCGTGCCGCTGGACCCCGTCGGCTCGGGGAAGCCGCCGTCCTCCAGGCCGAGGCGCATGCGGGCGAGGCCGCCGGAGATGCGCATCAGGGACTCGCGCGCGAAGTCGAAGTGC
>JANXPK010000509.1 GCA_025357355.1 Rhodobacterales bacterium | reverse complement strand
CATGCGGTGGAACCATCGCGGCAAGGGGACCGGGCTGAACCCGGCCAACGATCTGTTCGACGGGATCGAATTGCAGGAATGGCATCCGGACAAGGGGTTACAGGGCGAAGTTCAGACGATTTATCTCGGGACCAACCTAGGACTGACCGAGGCGCCGCATCTGTTCAAGCGCGGTGGCTGGTATTATCTGACCACGGCCGAGGGCGGCACGGGCTATGATCATGCGGTAACCATGGGGCGGTCGCGGGATATCGCCGGGCCCTATGAGACGCATCCGCAAAAGCATCTCTTGACCACACGGTTTGCCCCTGACAGCCCGTTGCAGCGCACCGGGCATGGTCAATATGTTGAGACGCCAGAGGGGGAGGCCTACCACACCTATCTGTGCGGGCGGCCATTGTCGGGGCCGGGCGGGTTGTTCTGTGCGCTTGGGCGCGAGACGGGGATTGCCAGATGTGTCTGGCGGGACGACTGGCTGTATCTGGAAGGCGGCGGGCTGGTGCCGCCTTTGAGGTTGCCGGGGGCAGAGCGGCGACAGGACTCAGCTGTTTCGCGTGTGTTTTCAGATACTTTGCCGCCGGAGTTCCAGTGGCTGCGGACGCCGGAACCGGAGCGGATCTTTACGTTGACCGGGCGCAGTTTGCGGCTGACCGGGCGGGAAAGCATCGGGTCGTGGTTTGAGCAGGCGCTGGTGGCGCGGCGGCAGGAACATCATGCCTATACTGCATCCTGTGTGCTTGAGGCTGATCCCCCCAACTGGCAGCGGGCGGCGGGGCTGACCACCTACTATAACCGGCACAAGTTCCATGCGGCGTTGATCACCTGTGATCGCGACCGGGGGCGGGTGTTGCAGATCGTGTCCTGTCTGGGCGATTGGCCGGGCGAGGCGCTGAGTTTTGGCGATGCGGTGGTGCTGCCGGAAGGGGCGATCCGGCTGGAGGTGCGGGTCAATGGGGCGACGCAGATCTTCTACTGGTCGCGTCCGGGTGAGGTGCCGCAGGCGATAGGTGGGGTGCTGGACGCCTCCATCATCTCGGATGAGGGGGGGCGGGGGGAGCATGCCTCGTTCACCGGGGCCTTTGTCGGGATGCTGGCGCATGATCTGACCGGGCAGGGCTGGACGGCGGATTTTCTGTCGTTTGATTATTGCCCCGGCTGACCGCGAAGCGCGAAATCCCCCGGTTGCATTCACCTTGCCAAAGGGTGAATAGCGTTTTGGCAAGCCCTTGAGAACGCCGCGTTAATGGGCCGGTTTAATGAAAGATGAACGACCTACAAACCACCTACAATTCAACTACATTGCCTCTACACGGGAGATGAGGTTTTCGTCGAGGCGCCCGCGTTAACCATGAGCCTGCGAATCGCCGGTTATGGTGGCATCTGGTGGAAGAACATCGAGGCGTTGAGCGGCGGCCTGCCCAGCCGCCGCATTGAATCCGCACGATCCAAATTGGTCTAGGGCGGGATGACACTGTATGGAGTCGCCCGATAACGCCTGACAGATGATCGGGGCGGCCTTGCATCCTCTCAACCCGCGATGTCAGAGGGCAATGCCTGACCGCCGGGTGGGCATCAATCGGTTGCAGTCAAAGCTTTATGGTGGAGGCCTCCGAACGGCAAGCTTCGTGACTAAGGTTGGCAATGCCCGCCGAGGGGGCGGTCGGGCATTGCCCGGCGCTTCGCTTGATTCCGGGCAAGAAGAAGATTTGGTTTGGTTCGAGCAGAAATCATCCCGCTCGAAACACTTGATCGCGCCGAAAAAGCCGTCATAAAACAGTTTGATCAAACTGGGGCCGCGATGAACGCCGAAGACCGCAAGATCCCGACCCATGAGGTCACCTATGCGCGCCTGCGCGACATGATACTGTTCGGGGTGTTGCAGCCCGGTCAGCCGGTAACGATTCAGGGGCTGATCAACGATCTGGGGGTCGGCATGACCCCGGTGCGCGAGGCGATCCGGCGGCTGGCGGCCGAAGGGGCGCTGTTGCCACAGGGCAACCGGCGGGTGACGGTGCCGCGCCTGACCCGGGGGCTGCTGGACCAGATAGCGTTTGCCCGGATGACCATCGAGCCCAGACTTGCCGAACTGGCCTGCGCGCATGTCACGCCAGAGTTCATCGCCCGGCTGGCCGAGATCGACAGGCCGATTTATGACGCCATCCGCGCCCGTGATGTGACCGCCTATCTGAGCCACAACCACGCCTTTCATTTCGCCCTGTATGAGGCGTCACAAGCACCGGTGCTGGTGGACATGGCACGCTCGCTGTGGCTGAGGTTCGGACCATCTCTGCGGGTCGTGGTGGCACGCGAAGGGGTGCTGGCACTGCCGGACCTGCACGTCGAGGCGATGGTGGCCATGGAGCGGGGCGATGCCAAGGGGCTGGCGGGCGCGATGGAGCGCGACATTGGCCAAGGGATTGAACAGGTGCGGCTGGCGCTGGACCGCGGCGAGATTTGATCAAATTCCTTGATCGTGGGTTGATTTGATCATAATCTGCGCCCAAGTGGCTCGGATTCGGGTCAGGTCCATTGCAGCGAGGTTCCCATGAACAAGATCACCAACCACATGCCGACAGCGGAACTTCAGGCTCTGGATGCCGCGCATCACATGCACCCGTTCACCGAAAACGCCGCTTTGGCGAAGAAGGGCGCGCGGATCATGAAGTCGGCCAAGGGGGTGTGGCTGACCGACACCGAGGGCCACCGGATCATCGACGGGATGGCGGGGCTGTGGTGTGTCAACATCGGCTATGGCCGCACCGAGCTTGGCGATGTGGCCAAGCGGCAGATGGATGAGCTGGCCTATTACAACACCTTCTTTCAGACCAGCCATATCCCGGCGATTGCTTTGGCGGCCAAGATTGCCGAACTTGCGCCGGGGGATCTGAACCATGTGTTCTTTGCGGGGTCGGGGTCAGAGGCCAACGACACCAATATCCGCATGGTGCGGCGCTATTGGGACATCAAGGGCCAGTCGGAAAAGCGCATCATCATCGGGCGGATCAATGGCTATCACGGCTCGACCATGGGTGGCGGGTCTTTGGGCGGAATGGCGGGCATCCATGCGCACGGCGGCAAGATCGCCGGGATCGTGCATATCGGCGAGCCGAACTGGTGGGCACAGGGCGGGGACATGACGCCCGAGGCGTTCGGGCTGATGCGGGCGCGCGAACTGGAGGCGAAGATCCTGGAGTTGGGGGTCGAGAATGTGGCGGCCTTTATCGGCGAGCCGGTTCAGGGGGCGGGTGGGGTGATCATTCCGCCGAGCACCTACTGGCCGGAGATTCAGCGGATTGTCGACAAGTACGGGATCCTGATGATTGCCGATGAGGTGATCACCGGGTTCGGACGGACGGGGAACTGGTTTGGCAGCCAGACTTTTGGCATCAAGCCGCATATCATGACCATCGCCAAGGGCTTGTCGTCGGGCTATCAGCCGATCGGCGGCTCGATTGTCTGTGACGAGGTGGCGGAGGTTCTGGGGTCACATGGCGACTTCAACCACGGCTACACCTATTCGGGCCATCCGGTTGCCGCTGCCGTCGCGCTGAAGAACCTGGAGATCATGCAGGACGAAAAGATCGTCGAGCATGTGCGGGACGTGGCCAACCCCTATCTGTGGCAGCTGTGGAAGGGGCTGGAGACCCATCCGCTGGTGGGCGAGGCGAAGCTCGTCGGCCTGATGGGTTCGATTGCGCTGACCCCCGACAAGGCCAAACGGGCGCGGTTTGCGGCGGAGACCGGGACGGTCGGCTATCGCTGCCGCGAGCGGTGCTTTGCCAATGATCTGATCATGCGGCACGTCGGCGACCGGATGATCATCAGCCCGCCGCTGGTGATCACGCCGGATGAGATCGACATCCTGATCGCGCGGGCCAAGACGTCGCTGGATGAGTGCTATGCCGGGCTGAAGAAAGATGGGCTGATGGTTTCGGCCTGAGCGCGGGGGATCAAAAGGGGGCCGGCGGGTCCCCTTTTTCTGGTACGGTCCGAACCTCGGACCAGTAGTAAAACCATGCAATATCAGATGGTTATATATTCCTATTAACCAGAATTTAAGGTTTGCTCGTCAGCATGATTCAGGCTGACTTTTCGCGCCATGAGTGAAGGATTCGGGTAAGCTGGGCCCTGAGGGGCCGATGTGGCCCTGTGTTCAGGGGTGAATTATGCGGCAAGATGGTGCGACGATTGAAGAGGCCGAGGGCCTTGCCTGCGATCTGCGGGCGATGCTGACACGGCGTCGGGCGCTGGCGGGGCTGGCGGCGGGCGGGATCGGCTTCTTGGGCGGGTTGCGGCAAGTGGGGGCTGCGACCGGGAAGGCGGCGGATGGCTCTGTTTGCATCGCCGATGCGGTCGAGACGGCGGGGCCGTTTCCAGCGGACGGCTCGGGGGCTGGTGGCGGCTTGAATGCGCTGGCGGTCGAGGGGGTCGGGCGTAGCGACATCCGGGGCAACTTTGGCGGGCTGAAGGGGCAGGCGGCAGGGTTGCCGGTCGCGCTGGAACTGACGTTGGTCGATGTGGGCAAGGCCTGTGCGCCGCTGGCGGGCTATGCGGTCTATCTGTGGCACTGCGACGCGGCGGGGCGCTATTCGCTGTATGATGTGCCGGACGCGAATTATCTGCGCGGGGTGGTGGTCAGCGATGCGGGTGGCGTGGTGCGGGTGACCACGGTATTTCCGGGCTGCTACCGGGGCCGCTGGCCGCATATCCACTTTGAGGTGTTCACCAGCGTCGCGGCGGCCGTGAAGGGGGAGGCGGCGGTCCTGACCTCGCAACTGGCGCTGCCCGA
>JANXPK010000736.1 GCA_025357355.1 Rhodobacterales bacterium | reverse complement strand
ACCCAGACCAACCGCCCTTGCCGTCGCCTTGCGGCTCGCGGCAATCGGACCGATGAAGGCTACACTGTAGCCTTCATCAGACGGTCCTCTGGCTCTGGTGGAGTGGCCTGGCTTCGCTTGCAGCCAAAGGTTGAAATCCGGTTAATTTAAAAACGTAACACATTGAAACAACACGATAACATGGTCGGTCCGAGGTTCGGACCACCCACGCCACCTCACCCCCGAACAGCAACCGGCCGCGCCTGCAGGCGGTGGAAAAGATGCGTGAAGGTCGCCACCCCCACCACCGGCACCAAGAGGTTGATCAGCGGAAACGACAGGGGCGCCGCCATCAACGCCCCCGCCAGCCAGATCTGCCCGGCGTGGCGCTGGCGCAGCCGGGTGGCACCCCCGGGACCCAGACGGCGGGCGGCAACCAGCGTGAAATACTCGCGCCCCAAGAGGTACCCGTTGGCGGCCCAGGCCAGCACCGGCATCAACGGCCCCGTCACGGCCCACAACAGCAGCAAGACCACGTTGACCACGACCAGCAGAACCAGAAAGCCCGCCGTGTCGGTGACGGTTGCGATGAACCCCAACCGGTGCGGCGCGGGCTGGCCGGGATAGAACCGATCCTCGACCGCCTGCGCCACCTCGTCCAGAAAGAACGCCGTGAAGGCCGAGGCGACGGGCATCATCAGAAACACCGACAGCACCAGCACCAGCACCAGCGACCCCCAGCCGAACAGCGCCGAAAGCCCGGTGACGTGACCCAGAAAGGGGATCGACACGCTGCCCGGCACGAACAGGCCGATCACGCCCAGCAAGGCGGCGTAAAGCCCGAACAGCAGCAACAGTGACAGCCCGACCCCCAGCAGCAATGGCCGCAGCAGGCGCGGATCGCCCAGCTGGCTCAGCGCCCGCAGGAAATCGCCCAGGATCATGTCGCGGCCCAGCTGACGACCCGATCAAGATCGGGGCGCGGTCGGTCGGGCGCATCCTCGGGCGGGGTGCCGATATGGACCACGCCCGCGACGGTTTCCGCCCCGCTGCAGCCAAAGGCCCGCGCCGCAAAGACCGCGTCATGCGCGGGCCAGCCGGTCAGCCAATTCGCCCCCCAGCCCGCCGCCTCTGCCGCGTTCAGCAGGTTCATGCACAGGGCCGACGCCGAGGACACCTGCTCGGACATCGGCGCCTTGTCGGACGGCTTGGGCGACGAGATCACCACCACCGCCAACCGACCCTGATCATACTGCGCGCGACCCTTGCCGATGGCCACCGCGTCCGCCCCCAGTTCGTGCCCCCGCACCTCGGCCAGCCCCGCCAGCCGCTTCATCGCCGCCGCCTCCACCACAACCAGCCGCCACGGCTCCAGCTTGCCATGATCGGGCACCCGCAGCGCCACCGTCAGAATGGCGTGCAAGGCGTCGCGGTCGGGCACCGGGCCCGTGAACAGTTTTGCCGGGCGCGAGCGGCGGCGGGACAGGAAGGCAAAGGCTTGCGGGTCGTCTGTGATCATTTGGCACCTCTCGCCCTAGCTCTGCGGCGGGACTGCGGCGGCGTCAAGCGCTGCGGGCGTGACAACGGTCACGGTCCGGTGTCTGCTGGCAACCGGAAGATCGAATGGCCAAAGGCGGGATTGTAAAGGGCGCATGGGCCGACCTCGCCGTGGCCGGTGCCGAGTTCGCCCTGCGTGCTACCCCAGCGGCGCGCAGCAATACCCTGAGCCGCGACGACGGTACCTTGCGCGCCTGGGTGACCGCCGCCCCGGAAGACGGCAAGGCCAACCGGGCGGTTGCCACGCTGTTGGCCCAAGCCCTTGGCGTCGCCGCCGGCCGCCTGACCCTGATCAGCGGCGCTACCAGCCGCGACAAGCGGTTCCGGCTGGAGCCCTGAGGTCACTTGATCCGGTAGACCCCCTCGGGCAGGTCCAGTGCGGCCGCCAGATCATGAGCCTGCCGGATCGACAGGGTAATCCGCAGCGGGGCATCGTTGCGCGGGTCGACCTGCTGGATCACCACGCAATCCTCATAGGCCTCAATTGTGACGTCTTCCTGCAAATGCACCGCGCCCTCGTCGATGAGGGTGATCACGGTGGCGTCGAAATCGTGCTCGATGGTGAACATTGAGCGATGATAGGCGCCGGGGTCGGGTGGCGCAATATGGCGCTGCTTGATCTGGATCATCGCGACCCGCGCCGGTCCCGATCTAGCCTGTCCATGAACGATCTTGCGAAGAGGGTGGAGATGGACATCGAAAATGCTTCGCTGGCCTGGGGCCTGACCCGTGGCATGGCCCGGGCCTTGGGGCTGAACTTGGTCGAGGCCGTGGCCGAGGGTTGGTACACCCGGGCCGATCTGGCGCGGCTGGTGGATCGTTGCGCGGGCTGCGGTCTGTCGGATCATTGCAGCGCCTGGCTCGCAGTCACCCCGCACGCCAAGAGGCTGCCGACTTATTGCCGCAACAAGGCCGATCTGGAAGCTCTGGTGATGTGACCCGGTGATTTACAGACCACTCCACTTGCGCTCAGATGCGCTTGGGGGCCTGTGAGTGGCCTGTGGAGGGAAAGATGAGGGAGCTTTTGGCCGCCGAAGCGCGCCGTTTTGCCAATACGGTGGTCTGGTCCTGGGCCGGATGGTCGGCAGCCTGGGCCACTGAAAAGACCCTACGCCAGTGGACTGTCGTCAACGTCCTGTCTGCGGCCCTGGCCTTTACTCTCCATCTTACCGCGACCGAGCGCGCGCTGATCCTGGCGCTGGGCATTCTGGTGCTGGCGGCCGAATTGATGAACACCGGGCTGGAAGAGGTCGTGGACTATATCAGCAAAGCGCAGGACCCCCGCGCCAAACGCGCCAAGGATTGCGCTTCCGCTGCCGTGGCCCTGACGGCAATTGCGGGCGGGGTGGCGTGGCTGGTGGTGCTAGTCGGCTAGGTGTTTCGCAGCAGGTTGACCGCCCAGCACAGGATGCCCACGAAGGCCATCGTTGAGAACACCGCCAGTGGTAGTCCTGCGGAAGCCGCCGGGATCTTGCCGCTCAGGTCAAGATACAGCGACGCCACAAACCCCAGCACGCCGATCTGATGCAGCCAGAAATGCGCCCGCGCCAACATGCCATCGGCCATTCTCGGCATGACCCGATAGGCCAGCCCGAAAATCAGCATCAGCGCAAAACCAAGTAGGTTGATATGGGCATGCACTGGCGCCAGCGTGAAATCCTGGGTGGCGCCCATATACATCCCCAGAACCATGCCGACCAACAGATACAGCGTTCCCAGCAGCAGAAACAGCCGCGAAACATTCATGACGACCCCTCCCTTGTCACGAGGGTTGGCCCCGCCGGGACAAGACTAACAGGAATCTTCAACGTGAGAAGTCCGCCTGGCCCCAGACCGGCTCAGAGCGTCTTGTGGGTTCCGTCGCAGAACGGCTTGCCCGACGATTGCTTGCAGCCGCACAGATAAGCGGTCTTGCTTTCCTCGGCCGTGAATGACAGCGGCTTGAAAGAGGTGGTCTTGTGGCTGCCGTCGCAGAACGGCTGGCTCTTGGACTGGCCGCATTGGCACCAGAAATAGGTCTTCCCGGCTTCGAGCTCGACGGGATATGGGCCTTTTTGGGCAATTTGTGGAACGTCAAGCATCCAGCTCTCCTTTGGGTTGCTACCCGAACTGTTTGCTGCACGGAGACGCAGGTCAATTCGCCGTTCTGTGCGAACGTGCAGGCCCACTGTGCGCGATGGCAAGTGATGAGTTTAGCGCGCGATCTTGGCGATGACGTCGCGCGCTATTTTGCGCATCGCACCAGAATTGTCGCCGTCGAACGGGTCGGCCAGATCAGCGCCGGCCTCGTCCGGAGTGAAAGAGGAGGCGTCCTTGGCCAGATAGGGCGCCACGGCAGCCTCGGTCAGAAAGCTGCAGCGCAGATAGGTGAATAGCTGTTCTTTCGAGTCGTTGGAGCCATGCCGCACATAGGCCAGGCGCGAGAATTTGTCGTTGAAGATGGTCAGGGTGGTCCGGTCGGGGGTGATCTGGATCAGTTTGGTGTAAAGCGCCGTCGGACCGTCCGGATAGGCGACTTGCGAAAACTGGCAATCCTCGCTCAAGGTTTTGGCATCGTATGTACAGACAAAATGGTCGACCGGCACAAAGGACACGACCCCCGTGTTTGTCCACGCCTTGCGATCCAGCACATAGTCGTTCCCCACACCGTCATGGTCTTGCAGAAAGAAGTTGAAGGCACATTGCAACGGCCCGTCGGCTGCGGCTGACGGTGTCGTAACCGTTGTGAAGATGCCGGGGTATGGGTAGTCATCGGCGAAAGCGGGCGCACCCGAAAGGCAAAAGGCCAAGACAAACGCTTTCATCCGCGACCTTCCGTGGTTTTGCCGAAACTTTGGCTGGGGATGTCCGACCTGTCAACCAGTCTGCCGGATGGTTGTCGATCCGCCCGAATCAAAAGAATCCAAGGGAATCAGCAGGCTGCTCGCGCCATTACATCCAGTCCAGGCAGAGCGCTACGCGCAAGTCCGAACGCAGGGTGCTTTTCGCACTGTAGGAAATCAAATGACACGGCAATGGCCTTCGTTCGGGTAATTCTTAACGACATGTTGATTTCTGGAATCTAACGCATTGATTTAAAATGATTTTAAAAAGCGTCCAGATCTGGACGCCTCGGCTTTGCCCACCTGTCCGCCCATCGTCCGACGCTGTCTGCCCCGATCTGCGGCGCTTGTTTGCTGGACTTTCGCCGATTTTTTGGCAAACTGGCGCCATGATGGATTTTTCGAGGGCTGGCTGATTATGGACCATTCGGCCGAATTCTCTTTCAGAGCCTTTCTCCGGAAAGTGCGCGCTGCCGATCGTGGGTTTCTGTCGACCAAGATGTCGGCGCGGTGGTTCTTTCTTGATTTCTACGTCTATCCGGCACTGATCCTGCTGGGCGTGGTCGTGGCATTCTGGAGCCGCGATCCCTGGCAATGGCTGACCTCTGCCGCGCTGGTGCCCGGCGGGGTGCTGGTGTGGACGTTGGCCGAATACCTGATCCACCGCTACGGCTTTCATCATGCCCCGGTCCTGAAGCCCATGCACATGGCCCATCATGACGAGCCCGAGGGGCTGCAAGGCTCGCCGACCATTGTCACCGTGGCGGTCTTTGCCATCCTCGCCTTCCTGCCCGCCCGCATGGTGGCCAGCCTGCCATCAGCGGCAGCTTGGACTGCGGGGGTGATGATCGGGTATCTGGCCTATATCTCGGTCCATTATCTGGTCCACCACCGTCGCGCTGGCCAGTCGCGCTGGATGATGCGGCTGATGCGGGCCCACGCGGTGCACCATCATCAGACCAGTTGCAATTTCGGGGTGTCGACGACCCTGTGGGACCGGGTCTTCGGCACGCTGTGGCGGCGTTAAGGGCCGCCTACCACCAACCCTGATTGGCACGGCCCGCACGCTCGGTGTCGTAGGTGGTGGCATCAATGACCCCACCCGACGCCTCCTGCAACATGGTTCCGACCGATGGCAGACCCTGCGAGCTATCTCCGGCTGTCCACAGGTCCGACCGTTGCAAGGCACGGGCGCATTGGGAATAAACCTCGGCAATCTGAATGACAATCACGGTGCGGGGGTGTTTGCCGTCGCGGGTGTAGCTGTGGCAAAGCTCGCGATCGTTGGTCAGCCGCGCCGTGCCGTTCACCCGCAGCGTCGTGGTCGAGCCGGGGATCAGAAACATCAGGCTGACCCGCCCGTCGCGTACGATGTTGCGCAAGCTGTCGATGCGCTGATTGCCATGCCAATCGGGCAGGGCGAGCGTTCTGGGGTCAAGGACCGTGACCACCGGCGCCTGATCGCCGCGCGGGCTGCCATCCGTGCCTTCGGGGCCGACGGTGGTCAGCACGCAGAAGCGTGAGCGATCCAGAAAGGTCCGGTAGCTGGGGGTCAGTTGGGCCGTAACCTTCGCGGTCGCGGGCAAGGAAGGCGCACCATAGTGGCTGTGCAAGTCGTCAAGGGTGGTGATCCAGTCCATCATCCGGCCTTTGCTTTGCGGGCTTTGGGTTGCTTCGGTTTCGGCTCCGGCACGTCTGAAGCTATGGCGCGCAAGACCCGGGCGCACAAGTCGGGATCATCCAGCAACGCGTTCAGAATCATGTGATCCCTGGCGCCAGAGTATGGCGGACCCATAGAGATGCCGGGAATCAACGGGCGCGCCGAAGCGGTGGCTTTGGCGAAGAGCGTGTCGTCGCAGATCAGGGCGACAACCTTGCTGTCAAGATAAAGGCCGTATTCACCGAACATTTTCGCAGCGCGCAGGCCGGGCAAATCGGCGAGCGTGTCGAGGATATGGGCAATGGTGGCGGGGGAGGTGGGCATCAGTCGCTCCATCCCGCGTCGCGCATCAGTTTGAGCGACGCGGTTTCTACGGTGGTTTCGATCAGCTTCATGAACTCGGCAACCGGCAATCCAGGTGCAACGGGCGGCAGAAACTCCAGTACCGCCAGACCGGGGCGGCGCAGGATGCCGCGCTTGGGCCAGAACACCCCGACATTGGTGGCGGCGGGCACGCAAGTTTGGCCAAGTTGTTCATAAAGGAGGCCGGTGCCGACCTTGTAAGGTTTGGCATCACCCGGGGCAACGCGGGTGCCTTGAGGATAGATGACGAGTTGGCCAGGCTCGGCATTGCCGTGGGCAACATCTTCTTTCATCTTGGCGATGGCGGCCCCGCGTTTTCCGCGATCGACCGGGATGCAGCCGATGCGCAGGGCATACTGGCCCAGAAACGGCGCCCAGATCAGCTCGCGTTTCATGATGAACTTGGGGCGGGGCAGCACCGAACACAAAAGGATGATGTCAAAGAAGCTTTGATGCTTGGCTGCGATGATCACTTCGGTCTGCGGCACCGGCCCGCGCACTTCCGAGCGCAGCCCGATCAATATGGCAGCCGTCCAGCGCACCCAGTTGGCGTAGGTGTGGACGCCAACAAACGCCATGTTGCGCGACAGGATGGACGGAATGGCAAAGATCACGGCGGCCAAGGCCATGGCAGCATACATTTGGGCGATGAAGACAAGCGACAAAAGCCATTGGACAGGTCTGGGCATCAGGTCAGCCTCTGAAGGGTGCTGAAGGCAGCGAGCCGCGTGGCGACAAAGGCAACGATTGCCGCCAGAATGGGCAGGGCAAAGGGCCAAAGCCAGCTCACGCCGGAAAACCCAAGTCCGGTCAGAAATCCGCCCGCCTCGTCCTGCGCGGGCAACAACGCCACACCGATGGTTCCACACAGCGCCCCTACTGCCGAACCTGCAGCGGCGCGCAGGGTAAAGCGACGCACGAAAGCGCGGGCAATATAGCTGTCGCGGGCCCCCACCAGCCGCAACACCTTGATCACTTGGGCATTGGCGGCAAGGGCGGCATTGGCGGCAAGCGTGATCATGGCGGCCATCGCGCCGCCGATCAGGGCGATGGAGAGATAGCCAAGCAAGCGCAGACGCGACGCAGCCTCGGCCATCGGCCTGCGCCACCGAGTGTGATCGTCCAGCACGGCACCGGGCGCCTCGGCGGACAGACGTTGCTTCAACCCCTCGCTGTCATAGCCCTCTGGCGCCTCGGTCACGTCGATCAGTTGTGGCAGCGGCAAGTCGGTCAGGGGCAGGTCCGGGCCAAACCACGGTTCCAGAAGCTTGCGTTGCTCTTCTGGGGTTTCGGCGCGGGCCGACGCAACCCCGGGGGTGGTTTTCAACACGTCGAGCACGGCTTTGGTCTGCGCTGCCATCTGGTCGTCGGGCGCTGATATGCGCACGGTCGCCGTGCGGTCCAGCGCCTCGGCCCAGCGGGTGGCCAGCCGACCCGAGGCCAGTGACAGGGCAAGGGCAAAGACCGCCAGAAAGGTCA
>JANXPK010000384.1 GCA_025357355.1 Rhodobacterales bacterium | reverse complement strand
GCCTTGCCGCCAGTCGAACGCGGCATTTCGATGGTGTTTCAAAGCTACGCGCTTTACCCGCATCTGTCGGTCTATGAAAACATCGCCTTCCCGTTGCGCGTGCAGAAGATGCGGGAGCCGGAGTTGCAGGCCCGCGTGGCCAAAGCCGCCGACATCCTGCAATTGACCGATAAGCTGCCGCTGAAACCCGGGCAGTTGTCCGGCGGTCAACGCCAGCGCGTCGCCATCGGCCGTTCCATCGTGCGCAACCCCAAGGTCTTTCTGTTCGACGAGCCGCTGTCGAACCTTGACGCTGCCTTGCGTGGTGACATGCGGGTCGAGCTGTCGCAGCTGCACCGCGACCTGGCCGCCACCATGATCTACGTGACGCATGACCAGATCGAGGCGATGACGATGGCCCATCGCATCGTCGTGCTGAACGCGGGTCGGGTCGAACAATTCGGCACCCCGATGGAGCTTTATCACCACCCCGCCACCCGCTTTGTCGCCACCTTCATCGGCCAGCCGAATATGAACCTGGTCCCCAGTACAGTTCTGGGCGTCGATACTTCCGGTCTTGCGGTCGAAATGGATGGCGGCGGGCGCCTGACGCTGCCTGTCGACACGAACAGTGCCAAAAAGGGGGACCGGGTTGAGGTTGGCATCCGCCCCGAAAACGCGGCACTGGGCGACGGTCTGGCGCTGAAAGTGCGGGTGCTGGAGCGTCTGGGCGGGGTTTCGATCACCTACGGTGCCTTGCCAAACGGCCAGCGCTTTTGTGCCGCCCTGCCCGGCGATGCCGCTGTAGCGGAAGGCCAGACCATCGGCCTGACCGTCAACCCCGCCGACTGCCATGTTTTTGATGCCAGGGGAGCCGTCATGCGTCGCCGCATGGCCCCCGCTTTGGCCGCCTGAAGGAGCCTGAAATGCGCGTTGTCACGGCAGGCATCGGCCTGCGGGCCGGTCACGTCTTGTCCACCCTCAAGGCCGCCATGCCTGAGGTCGAGGTGGTCGGCTATTTCGACCCGCAGCCCACCTTTCTGGAGATGATCGGTCTTGACACCCCGCGCTACGGCTCGGTTCAGGCGATGCTGGCCGAGGCCAAACCTGACCTTTACTGCGTCTTTTCGCCTAACCTCTTTCACCTTGACCATATCCGGGCGGGGTTGGAGGCCGGTGTGCAGGTGTTTACCGAAAAGCCGGTCGTCGTCAGCATCGAGGAAACCTTGGAACTCGCGCGCCTTCTGGCCAAGAATGGCGGGGTAAACCGCTGCATGGTCGGTCTGGTCCTGCGCTATTCGCAGCATATGATCGATCTGCGGGCGGCGCTGAAAAAGGGTCTGTTGGGGCAGATAGTCTCTTTGGAAGCCAGTGAGCACATCGCCCCCTACCACGGCGCCTTCTTCATGCGCGACTGGCGGCG
>JANXPK010000371.1 GCA_025357355.1 Rhodobacterales bacterium | reverse complement strand
TCGATCTGGGTTGCCTCGGTAAACAAGTCCATCACCATCGACTTTCCCCGCCCGACCCCGCCCCACAGATACAGCCCCTTGGGCGGCGGCACCGGTCGGGCGAACAAGCCCGCGAACAGGCTGACGCGGCGGGTGGCGTTGGCTTCGAGCCAGAGGCGCAGGGGTTCCATCCGGGCGATGACGGCGCTTTGCCCGGGGTCAGCGCGCAACTCTCCTGCCGCGACGCGCCGTTCAAGCAGTTCTGTCAAGCTTTCCCGCATGCTGCCGCATAGCAAATGCCGGTGGCCACGAAAAGCCTTTGCCTTGTCACGCGCAACCCCGACCCCTATTCTTGGGACTGGAGGCGCAAATGGCGGCTTGGGCAAGCAAGGCAGGCTTTGCGGTGTTTCTGACCGTGGTGTTGGTCTGGAGCCTGTTTCCGCTGTATTACGCCGGCATCACCAGCCTGTCGACCGACACAGAGCTTTTTGTCCCCCACTACTGGCCGCATGCCCTTTACCTTGGCAATTTCGCCGACCTGTTCGGCCGTACCCGGCTGCTGACCGGTATTTTCAACTCGGTGATTGTTGGCGCGGCAACGCTGGCGATCTCGTTCGCCGTCAGCTTGCTCGCTGCCTATCCAATCGCCTGCATCACCTTTCCCGGGCGGCGACTGTTCATGTTTGCCGTGCTTGCCACCACGATGTTTCCGCAGGTGGCCGTACTGGCTGGCTTTTACGAACTGGCACGGGCCTTGCACATTTACAACACGCTGGTCGCCGTGGTGCTGAGCTATGTGCTGCTCGTCGCGCCCTTCATGCTGTGGCTGCTGACGGCCTATATGCGTGCCCTGCCGCGCGAGATCGAGGATATCGCCATCATCGACGGCGCCCCGCCCCTGACCATTCTTCTGAAGGTGTTCCTGCCCTTGCTGTGGCCGGGCATGGCGGCAACCGGGCTTCTGGCCTTTATCGCGGTCTGGAACGAGTTTCTGTTCGCCTTCACGCTGACCCTGACCGAGGATGTCCATACGGCACCGGTGGCCCTGGCGATGCTGGGCGGCCAGACCCCGCATGATCTGCCCTGGGGCGATCTGATGGCGGCGTCGGTGGTACTGACCTTGCCAGTCGCGGTCCTGGCAGGGGTGTTTCAAAGCAAGATGATTTCCGGCCTGACTGCTGGGGCGGTCAATGGGTAAAGCCGGGGCTCACCGTTGCGGTCCGAACCTCGGACCACTTGTTTTATCCTTTACTTTCTGATAGTTAGATTTTTCTGTTAACCAAATTGAAAGGTATTTTGCGGGGCATCTGGTCGCATCAAATCGCGTCGTTCCACACGGTCTGCGCCTCGGAAACATTGGAAACTTGCCGTAGGGCGGTCAGAATATCTTCGGATCTGAAGGTTCTGGCAATGGCCGAGAGATTGGTCAGATCGGCCGCCGGATCACCCGGCGGCGTCAGCAACAAGAACACCAGATCAACCGGTTGTTCATCAACCGACCCAAAATCAATGGCGTGATCAAGACGCGTCAGCAGGCCGAACGGAACCTGTAGCCCGGCGACCGTGGCGTGCGGCAGCGCGATACCGCTGCCCACGCCGGTCGAGCCAAGCACCTCGCGCTTGCGCAGCGCGGACAGGATCACACTTTGATCCAGTCCGGTGGAAGCCGCGGCATCTTCCGCAAGCGTCGACAAAAGCCCGGCCTTGTCACGCACCCGAAGATTGAGCCTGATGCGTTGCGGCATGATGGCGCCAACGATATTCGTGGCCGGTCCCCTGTTGTCTGGGCTGCGCGTGATCATGCTTCAACTCTCCTGCAGCCGGTAGCCGACGCCAGATTCGGTCGTGATGTAGATGGGATGATCAGGCGACGATCCGAGCTTTTGGCGCAGTTGGCGGATGTAGACCCGCAGATATTGCACATCGGCTTCGCCGCCCCAGACCTGTTCCAGCACATAGCGGTGGGTCAGGACTTTTCCGGCGTGTTGCACCATGATGCGCAGGATTTCATATTCCTTGGGTGACAGTTTCACCTCGGTCCCGGCCAGCCGCACGATGCGTTTGACCAGATCGGCCGACAAGTCGCCGGTCTGAAACACCGGACGTTCGCCGGCGAGTTGCAGCTTGTGGCGCAGAGCGACACGGATGCGGGCCAAAAGTTCCTTCATGCCGAAAGGCTTGGTGACATAGTCGTCGGCCGCCAGTTCCAGGGCCCGCACGATTCCGGGTTCGTCGGTGCGGCTGGACAGGATGACGACGGGCGTATCAACGCCGTCACTGCGCCAGCGCGCCAGCAGGTCATGGCCTTCGACATCGGGCAGGCCAAGGTCAAGCAAGATCAGATCGGGCTTTTCGGCCTTTTGTTGCAAAACGGCGGTGCGGCCATTGGTCGCCTCGGCAATTTCATAACCCTCGGTGCCAAGGCCCAGTCGCAAAAGTTTTCGGATCGCAGGTTCGTCGTCGACCACCAGCAGTTTCACCTTGAGATCGGTCATCCGGCGGGCTCCATCTCTGCAGGGGTGCGGCGTTCGCCCTGCGCGGGAGCTGTTTGGACCGGTTCGCGTCGGTCACCAGTTGAATGCGCCCGAAGGCGACCGAGGCCTGATCGGCAAGCGCGTCGAAAAGCCGCCGCTGATCGGGTCGCAGCAAGGGTCCATTGCGGTCGCTGT
This sequence comes from Rhodobacterales bacterium, assembly GCA_025357355.1. Taxonomy (GTDB): domain Bacteria; phylum Pseudomonadota; class Alphaproteobacteria; order Rhodobacterales; family Rhodobacteraceae; genus Stagnihabitans. The sequence continues at coordinate 2,326 of JANXPK010000371.1, read as the reverse complement.
CCAGCCCCACGACGCCGACGACCCCGCGCCCGGTGCGGATGGGCTGATAAAGCCGCCGCGCGCCGGGCAAGGTATCGGTGCAGCGCCCGGCCGGGTGGTCATGCTCCCATGCCCAGCGGGCGGCGGCGATGTCGGCATCGACCAGCGTGTCATCGGGCGGATAGGCCGCCTTCAAGGCCAGCGTGCCGCCCTCTGGCAGCAGCATCACGACGCGCACCTTCAGCATCGAGGCGATCTGGAATGAGGTCGCCCACAGCACGTCGTCCAGCGTCGCGGTCCCGGCCAGCTTGCGGCTGAAGAGGTTGAGGTCATCAGTGGTGCGTGCCCGTTCGCGTGCGGCCTCCGCCTGACGCTGGACGCGGGAGGTCAGGTTGCTGGCGGTAACGCCGACGACCAGAAAGAACCCCAAAGCAACGACGCTCTCCGGATCCGCGATGGTCAGCGTATAGGCTGGCGGGAGGAAGAAGAAGTTGAAGGCCAGTGCTGACAGAAAGCACGCAAAGATGGCAGGCCAGAACCCGGCGGTGACGGCCGAGGTCAGGATGGCGAGTAGAAACACCATGGCGATGCTTTGCACGAACTGGATCTGATCCAGCAACATGCCAAGCCCGACCGCGCAGGCGACATAGACCGTGCTGAACGCATAGGGCCGCAGCCTGAACTTTGCGGCCTGTGGCGTATCTGGTCCGGCAGATCCGGTCGTTTCGGCGGCATCAGAGCCTGAAATCATGTGAACGCTGATGTCGCCGGCGTTGCGGATCAGGGTGTTGGCAATCGACCCCGCCAGCAACGCGCGCCAGCGCGGGCGCGAGGGTTTGCCGATCACGATCTGGGTGAAGTTGTTGGCCAGGGCATAGCGAATGATCTCTGCCGCGTGTCTTGCCCGGACAGCGATACCAGCTCTGCCCACAGCCGTTCGGCAAGGCGCAGGCTGCCCGATATGCGGTCTTTCTGCGCCTCGGAAAAGTCGGCACTGCGCGGGCTTTCGACGTAAAGCGCGGTCCACTCGGCGCGCATCCGGTCGGCATGTCGCTTGGCATAGCGCACCCGCGAGGCGCCGCGCAACGAGGGGCCGATGCAGACCAGAACCCGGTCGCCAGCAGGCCAGGGGCCGGTGAAGGCATTGGCTTGCATGTGACTGACCAACTGCTCGTCAACCCTTTGCGCCGTGCGCCTCAGCGCAAGCTCGCGCAACGCCGTCAGATTGCCCGGTTGGAAATAGTTGCGGATCGCCAGTGCCGCGGTACCGGGCAGATAGACCTTGCCCTCTTGCAGACGCTGGATCAGGTCGTCGGGCGTCAGATCGACAACCTCGACATCGTTGGCACGGTCGATGATGCTGTCGGGTACGGTTTCGCGCACCCTTATGTGGGTGATCTGCGCCACCGCATCGTTCAGGCTTTCGACATGCTGGATATTCAGCGTGGTATAGACGTCGATCCCGTTGGCCAGCAGTTCCTGAACATCAAGGTAGCGCTTGGGATGGCGGCTGCCTGCGGCGTCGGTGTGGGCAAGCCCGTCCACCAGCACCAGTGCTGGCTTGCGGGCAAGGATGGCGTCAAGGTCCATCTCTTCCAGGTGATGCCCCCGATGCACGACCTTGGTCCGCGGGATGAATTCAAAGCCGTCCAGCAGCTCTGCCGTTTCGCGCCGACCATGCGTTTACACCACGCCGATGACGACATCGACACCCTCGGCCTTCTTGGCGCGACCGCTTTCCAGCATCTCAAAGGTCTTGCCGACGCCGGGTGCCGCACCAAGGAAGATCTTCAGCCGTCGCCGCAAGTCACGGCCCGCCGCTTCCACCAGGGCGTCGGGCGAGGGGCGGTGGTCTGAGGTGCGGTTGTCGTCTGACATGGTTAGGGCTGCTGATGATCCTGTGCCGTTTGGGTCCGATGTTATGGTTTGCCAGCGGCATCAAGGGCGAGGTTCAGGCGCAGGACGTTCACCACCGGCTCGCCCGGGAAACCAAGTTCGCGGCCCCTGGTATTGGCGTTGACAAGCGCCAGTACCGCATCCTCAGTCAGACCGCGCGCTTTGGCAACGCGCGGGATTTGGAACACTGCGGCGGCAGGGCTGATGTCGGGGTCAAGACCGCTACCCGACGCGGTCACCATATCCATCCATCGGCACGGGCAGGTTCGGGTTATCGGCCTTTGCGGTCGCGATATCTGCGGTCGTCCGCGTAATCAGTTTGTCGCTGGTCGGGCCGAGGTTGGAGCCGGACGAGTTGGCCGCGTCGTAGCCTGCCCCTGCGGCCGAGGGACGCCCGTGGAAATATTGCGCTGCAGCGAAGCTTTGTCCGATCAAATCCGAGCCGACCACG
>JANXPK010000340.1 GCA_025357355.1 Rhodobacterales bacterium | reverse complement strand
GCCAACATCGCCGCAGAAAAGATGTTCGCGAATACGATCAGGGCACTGATTGGAACGAAGAGCATAAGATCAGAAAGAAACTTGACGTCGCCGCCGCCGACCAGCCGGAATGCAAAGGCCAAAACACCCAAAGCGAATACGACCGCTGCACGGCGTTGTTGCATTACTCTGTCTGCCTAGGATTCACTTTGTGAATCCATACGGTTAGACGGACCGCATGAGGAAGCCATCTCCCGGCCGCTACCGCACGACTAGAGCGGGATGGGCGTTGTTTGAATCTTGGGATTCCCACGAGGTGTAATTTCTGATTCAACATGGAAGCTGGGTATGGAGGCCAGTATCCATGACAAAACCCCTATCCATGGACATCCGGGACCGCGCGATGGCACGGCTTGACGCGGGTGAGACGGTTCGCGCAGTGGCGGAGGCGCTGAGTGTGGGGCCGTCGAGCATGGTGAAGTGGTCGCAGCGACGTCGCGTGACGGGGAGTGTGGCCCCCGGAAAGATCGGCGGGCATGTACCGCACAAGATCAATGGCGCTCATGCCGACTGGTTGCGCGTGCGCATGGCCGATGCGCCGTTCACCTTGCGCGGTCTGGTGGCCGAACTGGCGGAGCGCGGGCTTCGGGTGGACTATCACACGATGTGGAATTTCGCCCATGCCGAGGGGCTCAGCTTCAAAAAAAACCGCACTCGCCAGTGAGCAGGACCGACCGGACATTGCCCGCAAGCGCAAGCGGTGGAAAACCCATCAGGGTGGGGTTGATATTCAACGTCTTGTTTTCATTGATGAGACTTGGGCCAAAACCAACATGACTCCGTTGCGAGGCTGGGCCGCCCGCGGCAAGCGTCTGATCAGCCATGCCCCCTTCGGGCACTGGCACACCATGACTTTCGTGGCCGCGCTGCGCCATGACGCGATTACCGCCCCCTGGGTCATCGATGGCCCGATCAATGGCGAGATATTCCGCACCTATGTCGAGCAGGTCCTGGTGCCAACCCTGCGCCAGGGCGACATCCTTGCGTCGGGAAAATGATCCCCCGGATCATTTTCTGATCCTCCTCATCTAGACAATCTTGGCAGCCACAAAGCACCAGCCATCCGCAATGCCATCAAGGCGGCGGGGGCAAGGCTCTTCTTCCTCCCAGCCTACTCACCCGACCTCAACCCAATCGAACAAGTCTTTGCCAAGCTCAAACACCTGCTGCGCAAGGCTGCCGAACGCAGCAAGGAAACCGTTTGGCGAAGGATCGGTTCACTCCTCGACCAGTTCAGCCCAAAAGAATGTGAAAACTACCTCAGAAACTCCGGCTATAGTTCCGTATAAACCCATCCCGCTCTAACTGGTCCAGCTACAGTGCTTCGCTTCGCAAGCGCGGATCACTGCTGATCTGGCTGGACAAGGAGATGATCTGGCGCGCGCCGCACGCCGGCAGCCCCGGTCGGCCTGCGGTGTTTTCCGACGCGGCGATCCAGTTCTGCCTGACCATCAAGGTTCTGTTCAAGCTGCCGCTCCGGCAAACGACGGGAATGGTGGCCAGCTTGCTCAAGATGGCGGGCCTGGATTGGGCGGTGCCCGACGACACCACCCTGTGCCGGCGGCCGAAAACGCTGGCCGTCCAGATCCCGTATCGGCGCGCTGATCGCCCTCTGAATCTGCTGGTGGACATCGAGCCATGGGAACGCCACTGGTCCGGGAGACCATGGCGAGGGCCATCAAGTTCCTCGGTGATGGCGAATGGCAGGCCAGAAAGCACGGTGTTCAGAGCCGACGCCAATGGCGCAAGGTCCATCTGGCGATGGACACGGCCACGTCTGACCTCCGGGCGGTGGAGTTTACCTTCAGCGGCGACGGCGACAGTCCGGTCTTGCCCGACCTGCCGGACCAGATCCCCGAGGGCGAAGACATCGACACGGTAACCGCCGACGGCGCCTGTGACACGCGCCGCTGCCATACCGCCATCATCGACCGTCATGCCACTGCGATCATTCCCATCCGCAAGAATGGGCGCCCATGGAAAGAAGACTGCCCAGCCGCAATCGCCCGGAACGAAACCCTGCGCGCCACCCGGCACTACGGCAGGGTGTTCTGGAAGCGCTGGACCGGATACCACATCCGAAGCCGGATCGAGGCCAAGATGCCCTCGCAGGTTCGCTCGAACCTGTGGCGCTGAACCTGCTCGACCTCAAGGCCTTTGGCGAACGCATCGCCGCAACAGACCCAGACCGCCACACCGCGGAAATCCAAATCCGCATCCCATTGATGAACCGCTTCTCGGCC
>JANXPK010000323.1 GCA_025357355.1 Rhodobacterales bacterium | reverse complement strand
ACCATCCCTCGGGCGACCCCACGCCATCAGACGCCGACATCACGATGACAGCGCAGATTCAGGATGCGGCACGGGTGCTGGGCATCACGCTGCACGACCACTTGATCATCGGCAAATCGCGGGAGCTAAGTTTCAGGGCGCAGGGGTATCTGTAGGCGAGGGCCAGTTGCCTCAGGGATTCTTGGCGACGTTGACCCCAAATGCGGGTTTCAGCCACAACTCGACCCGTCGGTTCAGCCGCCGTCCGGCGACGGTTTCGTCGCAGGCCATGGGCAGGGCCTCGCCGAAAGCCTGGACCACCGGCAACTGATCCTCGGCCATGCCGGGCACCAGGGCTTGCAGCGCCGCCAGAACCGCCTCGGCCCGGTTTTGCGACAGCGCAAGATTGGCCTTGGCGGCACCCTGTCCATCCGAAAACCCGGCGAAGGTCAGGGCCTGGCCCTTGAACAGCCCGGCTTCCAGCATCTGCGCCAGATCGGCCAGGCTGCTTTGCGAGGCGGCATCCAGCGTCGTGGTGCCGCCCTCGAACCGGAAGGTCAGCGACAGCCGGTCGGCACCGTCCATCGCCGCCACCAGCCTCTTGAGGTCGTCCAGTGTGGTTTGCGACCCGGCCCCCTTGATGGCGTTGATCAGACGCAAGCCATCCGAGGTCATCGGCTGCCGCTCGGCCCGCCGGTCGATATAGCCGGCGCGGGCAATGGCGGACTGGGCGTCGGGGCTGGACAGAAACTCCAGAAACTCGCGTGCGACCAGCGGCAGACGGTGGCGCGGGGTGAGCAGGAAGACCGGCAGGGTCAGCGGATAGTCCTGTGCCTTGACGGCAAGTCGGGTCGGCAGCAGTGGAAAGCCGCAACTGTCGGTCAGGGGCAAGAGGCGGGCAGGGCCAAGGGCGGCGCGTTCGGTCACCGCAATCGCCCACGGGTCTGCGGCCACTGCGGTCGCCAGGTCGGCCAGGGTCGGATGGGTCACGGTCGCCTTGACGTCATGGCCAAGCCGCGCCGACAGCGCCTTTTGCAGGTCGTCCTCTGGCGTGAGCCCGTGCAGGACCAGCGGCATGTCCGGCCCGCCAATCTGGTTCCAGTTGCCGACCTCACCTGACAGCACGCGGGCAAGGTCGGTGGTGGAGATGCGCGGCATCGGGTTTCCGGGCGCCATGATCGGCACCAGTGCATCCAGCGCCACGGTCTGCGCGCCCAGATCAGGCTCGGTCGCCCCTGCGATCATCATGGTCGCATCGCCCGACAGGATTGCGGCCCGGGAAGCGGCCGGATCCATCGGTTGAAAGGACAGTTCAGCCAGTGTTTCCGAGGTTGCGGGATCGGTAATCGTGGCCGGGGTATCGGCAGAGGCCGCCGCAAAGGTCAGCCCACGGCTTTGCGCAAAGGCGGCAAAAAGCTGCGGCAACAGGGCATGACCGGCATCGGCGGCGCCGACAAAACGGATCACGGCTTTGGGTGCTGTCAGATCCGGACAGGCCGGTCCGTCACAGGTCACGCCCTGACCATCGACGGTCAAGGGGCCATAGCTGGTCACAATGCGGAAATACTCGCCGTCATAGCCCTGCAAGGTGCCCGACAACGACAGCGACCCATCGCGTGAGGTCAGGGTCACATCCTGCGCCGCAGCCCCTTGGGAACACAGCAACGCGGCGAAAACCGCCGCGCCGCGCAAGATTGCCTTCATGAACGCCCGCCTGACCCCTAGTTGGCGGCAATCTTCAGGTCAGACGCGAGATTCTTCAACACCAGAAAGTCACCGACACCCGAACAATCGGGCATGGCGAGCGTCAGGTCGGTGACATTGCTGTGGTCATTCGCGGCAGTGATCGCCTGACCGAGCAGGTCATGACCGCAGGTGGCATTGGTCACTGCCGCCTCGACCACCACATCGCTGTGCAACGCGGGGTTGGCGGGATAGGTGTAGACCTGCGCCAGCAAGGGATTATCGACCGTGCCATCGCCCAAAGTGGTCAGGAACCCACCGGCGCCAAGCGCGTCATCTGTCGGAACGCCGGGATTACGCAGGGTGATGTCTCCGGTCTGGCCATAGTCGGCGCCGTTTTCAAAGCCGTGCACAACGAAGGCATCGGTGCCCTGCCATTGAACACCGAACCGACGCAAAGTGGCGGCTTCGGGAACGGCGACGCTTTGGCTGACCCGGCTGCCATCGGCAAACAGGATGTCAACGGTTCCGGCCGCGGTCAGGGCCGGCACGACCATGGTCAGGGTGCCATCGGTGCCGACCTTGCCAGTCACCGCAAGGCCTGCGTGATGCAGCACGACACGCTCCAGTTCATGGCAGCTTGCCGACAGTTGCACGGATATCAGACCAGCGGGTTGGGCTTGCAGCGCCAGACTGTCGGTACAGGGTGCGACGGTGGCTACTGCAGGCTCGAATGGGGTTGGCAAATTCGTTGCGGCGGTGCTGACCGTTTCGATAAAGCTCATCGGATCGACCGAGCGGGGCAAGGATGCGGCCGGACGATCAGAACCGCTGGACGACAGTTGCACGATGTCGGTGGGTTTGGCGATGGCAGCTACATGGGGCGCCGGTTTATGCGCCGCGAGTGTCTGCGCCAGATGGCCCGCAGCCATAGCAATCGCGACGACGGCCAGAAACCGGGCCAAACGGCGCACATTCAGGGCGGGAAGCTTTGCAAAGAGGGGCATGAACGGACTCGCCAGCAATTTCACTGGTCAGGTCTGCACTGCAATCCGGGCCGCGCGATGGCGCAATCAAGAAGATTTGGCCACAGTGGTGGCGCAAAGGCGGCGATGGGGCAGCATGGCTGCCCCAATAGGCCCAGAGTCTGCGGGATTAAACGAGTTTCCCGTGACAATGCTTGAACTTGTCGCCTGAGCCACATGGGCAAGGATCGTTGCGCGCCGGGTTGCCCCAGGTCGTGGGATCGCTTTCAACGAAACCGGCTGTGGCGACCTTGGTCATAACCAGATCGGGAGAAGCGGCCGGGGTCGGTGAAAGCTGCACCGCCACCGGGGCCGGAGCCTGGGCCTGCGCCGCGGCCTGTTGCTGGGCCACCATCTGCGCTACCATCGCTTGTTGCTCTTCGGCGGTCAGCGGCCGGATCAGCGCCAGCTTCTGGGTCACTTCCTGACGCAGCGAGTTCAGAAGGTTCTCGAACAGCGTAAACGCCTCGTTCTTGTATTCGTTCAAGGGGTCACGCTGGGCATAGCCGCGAAAGCCCACCACGGTGCGCAGATGTTCCAGCGTCACCAGATGTTCGCGCCATTTGGCGTCGATGGTCTGCAAGAGCAACTGCTTTTCGATCGAGCGCATGGTTTCGGGTCCGAACGCCTCGAGCTTGCTGGCCATCAGCTTATCGCTTTCGGCCACCAGACGTTCCTGCATGACACGCTGATCGACGCCCTCTTCGGCCGCCCATTTGATGATGGGCAGGTCCATGCCCATTTTTTCGATCACCCCGGCATAAAGACCGGGCGCGTCCCATTTGTCGGCATAGGTCTTGGGCGGCAGATAGAAATCGACCAAATCCTCGGCCACCTGATGGCGCATGTCCTGCACGATCTCGCCCAGGTCGTCAGCCTGCATGATGTCCAGCCGCTGGCCAAAGATCGCCTTGCGCTGGTCATTCATCACATCGTCGAATTTCAAAAGCTGCTTGCGGATGTCGAAGTTGCGACCCTCGACCTTGGCTTGCGCCCGTTCCAGCGATTTGTTGACCCAGGGATGTTCGATGCTCTCGCCATCCTTGAGGCCCAGCGAC
>JANXPK010000289.1 GCA_025357355.1 Rhodobacterales bacterium | reverse complement strand
TCAGAACTGGGCGCTGCAACCGGCGGGCTGGCCACGGGGCCGCAAGCTGCGGCTGGTGATGGTGGCCGATGTCCACGCCGGTGTGCCCAACATGTCGGAGGCGCGAATTGCCGAGGCGGTGGATCTGGCCAACGCGCAGGGCGGCGATGTGATCCTGCTGATGGGCGACTACCGGGCGACGCACCGCTGGCAATTCCGCCGGGTGCCGGTCGAGGTGACTGCCCCGATCCTGGCTGGCCTGAAGGCGCCGCTGGGGGTTTTCGCCATTCTGGGCAATCACGACTGGTGGGATGATGCCAATGCGCAACGGCTGGGCCATGGCCCGGTGCATTCGCAGGTCGTGCTGGAGGCGGCGGGGATACCGGTGCTGACCAACCAGGCGCGGCTGGTGGGCGCGGGGGATCAGGCGTTCTGGCTGTTGGGTCTGGACAGTCAAACGGCGTTTCAGCGGCTGCGTGGCCATCGCGGCGACTGGCAAGGGGCGGCCAATTTGCCCGCCACGCTGGCGCAGGTCACGGGCGAGGCTCCGGCGGTGCTGTTGGCGCATGAGCCGGATATCTTCGCCGATCTCTCAATTTATGACCCGCATGGGCGGGTGGCGCTGACGCTGTCGGGCCATACCCATGGCGGGCAGGTGCGCATCGGGCCGTGGGTGCCGGTGGTGCCGTCACAGTATCACGACCGCTTCGCCTATGGCTGGGTGCGCGAGGGCGGGCGCGATCTGGTGGTGTCAGGGGGCTTGGGCTGTTCGGGCATGCCGGTCCGTTTTGGTGTGCCGCCAGAGATCACGGTTGTCGATCTGTCATGACCGAGCCGCAAAAGGGCGTGGCGGCCATCGTTGCGGCCTGTTCGATCTGGGGTCTTGCCACGCTTTACTATCACTTTCTGGCGCAAGTTCCGGCGCTGGAGATGATGGCGCATCGCACGGTGTGGACGGCGCTGTCGTTTGGCTTGTTGCTGGGGGCGCAAGGGCGTTTGGGTGAGGTTGTGGCGCTGTGGCAGGGGCCGGAGCGGCGGCGGGTCATGCTGTCGTCGGCGCTGATCGGGGTGAACTGGTTTCTGTTCATCTGGGCCGTGACCTCTGGCCATGCGGTTGAGGCGAGTTTGGGCTATTACATCTATCCCCTGATGTCGGCGGTCATCGGTTACTTGATCTTTCACGAAAAGCCAGCGCCCATGCAGATCGTGGCTGTGGTGCTGGCGGGTTGTGCGGTGGTGGTGCTGACGGTGGGACTGGGGGTGGCGCCGTGGATCGCCTTGGCGCTGGCGGGCAGTTTTGCGGCCTATGCGGCGGTCAAGAAGGGTATGGCGACGGGGGCGGTGGTGTCAGTGATGGTGGAGGTGTTGCTGATCTCGCCCTTGGCAGCCGTGGTGCTGATCTGGGCTGGGCGGGGGCAGGGCAGGATATGGCTGGTTTCTGCGTGACGGGCTGCATACGGCGGTGCTGCCATTGGCGGGCGTGATCAGTGGCGGGCCGCTGATCCTGTTTTCCTGGGGGGCGCGGCGGGTGCGGCTGGTGACCTCTGGCCTGGTGCAATACTTCAACCCGACGCTGCAATTTCTGTCGGCGGTCTTCATCATGGGCGAGGCGGTGACACGGTGGCACGCGCTGACGCTGGCGATGATCTGGGTGGCGCTGGCGCTTTACTCGGCGGCGGCCTGGAGCGCGGAAAGGCCGCGCAGGGCGGGTTCCAGTGCGGCGACGGTGGGCAGCACGGTGAACTGAGCGCGCAGCGATGGGTCGGCAAAGCCTTGGGCGATCACATGATCGACAAGGGCGATCAGCGGTTGCCAGTAGCCTGCGATATCCAGAAGATAGATCGGCTTGCCATGCAGGCCGATCTGGGCCCAGGTCAGCACCTCGAAAAACTCGTCCAGACTGCCAGCACCGCCCGGCAGCAAGGCGATGGCGTCCGAGTTCATGAACATCACCTTTTTGCGTTCGTGCATGTTCTCGGTGATGATCAGGGTGGTCAGGTCACGCTTGCCAATCTCGAGTTGCAGGAGATGGGTGGGAATGACGCCGAGGGTCTGCGCGCCCGCCCCTTGCGCTGCACGCGCCACTTCGCCCATCAGCCCGATATCGCCCGCCCCGAAAACCAGACGCCAATGCAGGGCAGCAATCAGGCGGCCCAGTTCGGCCGCAGCCACGGAATGGGCGGCATTGGTGCCCAAGCGCGCGCCGCAGAACACACAGAGCGAAGGAAGCGAAGCCATGCCGGGAAAATCCGTGAAAACCAGTTGCGCTTGGGCGTGATATCGGGGTTTCTGTCGAAAGGAAAGCAGGGGCCGGAAACAGGCCTCGCTCTCATCTGGGGGAAGATGGATGGCGCGTTGGTCTGAAATGAGCACCGGGGCAAAAGCCGCGGTGATTGCGGTCATAGTTATAGTGCTGGGCGGCGGTTACGAACTGGTGCAGAAAAGCCGCGCGCCGGTGCCGTCGGGGACAGGAACGGCCTCGGGCGGGGCACCGGCGACTACGGCCACTGCGCCTGCGGCGACGACAGCGCCAGCAACGACGACCGCCACGACTGCGCCAGCGGCGACGACAACCACGACTGCGCCAGCGGCGACGACGACCACGCCTGCGGCGGCGACCGCTGCGGTGCCAGCGATTGTAGCGCCTGCAACCACCGCAACCGGGACCGACTCTGCGGCGTCTTCGACCACCACGTCGGGAACGGCTGCCGCCGATGCAACGGCGGGTGCGGCGGCAACGGCAACCCCTGCGGCGGCGGATGCTGCTGCGACGGCTCCGGCGGCTGCTACGACTGCCACCACGAATGTTGCCGCTGCTCCCGATGCTGCGGCGACGGCCGCCCCGCCGCCGCCGGCGCCGTCGT
>JANXPK010000261.1 GCA_025357355.1 Rhodobacterales bacterium | reverse complement strand
TGGAAGGTCCCTGCAACAGGGCCCTGCAATCTCGGTCCGACGCAAGGCACAAGGCTATTTGGAATCATTCCAAACAACCTTTAGATTGGGTTAATGAAAATCGCTATACTATTGATATATAGCAATAAAATGTGTGGTCCGAGGTTCGGACCATCCCGCCGTCTACCCTATCGCGTCAGCCCCGGCACCCACAGCACATCCAGCACTCCATCGTCATTGGCGATACGGCCAGCCACAAAGAACCAGTCCGACAGCCGGTTGAGATAGCGGATCGCTTCCGGGTTGACCGTCTCTGCCGCCGCCAGCTCCACCACCAGCCGCTCCGCCCGCCGACACACCGTGCGGCACAGGTGCAGATGGGCGGCCAAAGCCGAACCCCCCGGCAGCACGAAACTGCGCAATGGCGTCAGCCGTTCGTTCATCGCGTCAATCTCGCGCTCCAGCCGGTCAACCTGTGCTGCGATGATCCGCAGCCGAAGCGTCCTGGCGGCGTCGTCATCCGGCGTGCACAGGTCGGCACCCAGATCGAACAAGTCATTCGAGATTCGCGCCAGCGGCGCATCCAATTCGCCGCCCTGCAACCGCGCCAACCCCACTGTCGCGTTGACCTCGTCAACCGTGCCATAAGACGCGACCCGCAGATCATATTTCGGCACCCGCGACCCATCGCCCAGCGCCGTCTCACCGGTGTCGCCGGTCCTGGTGTAGATCTTCGACAACACGACCATCATGGCCCTCCGTGCGATTTCGCCCATGCAAACAATACGATCGCCAGCACCGCCAGCGCCTGCGCGATGATCCGGTAGCGCATCAGCCGGTTGCCGTATTTGCGGTTGACCTCGCCACCCTTGGTGAAGACCCCAATGCCAATCATCAGAATGATCAGCACGATCAGGCACACCACGGTAGCCAGGATGAATAGCGGGCTGCTCAGCATGGGGTTTGTCCTTGTCCTGCCCTTGACATAGTGATCCACCGGCGAAAAGCGAACCCGAAATCGTCAGCCCTTGGCGATCAGCCAGTCAAGCGCACGGGACGACAGGACGCGGCGGGCAAAGCCCATCAGATAGGTCGGCGTCGTCACATAGTAGCGCGGTCGCGGCGCATCAAGCGCGCGGATCAAGGCGGCGGTCACGGCCGAGGCGGGCAGCTCGAAGGTGTCCGGCCCCCGGTTTTCATAGAGCCGGTGTCGAAGAGCGGCATATTCTGCGGACCGGGCCGAGGCCCGCCAGTCAATCCAGCGTTCGAAATGCGGGATGGCATTCTTGCGAATGGACGAGGTAATGGGGCCTGGTTCGATCAGGATCACCTCGATCCCGGTCCCTTGCATCTCGATCCGCAGGACGTCCGTCAACCCCTCCATCGCGAACTTGGTGGCGACATAGGCCCCGCGCCATCTGGCCGCGACCAGCCCCAGGATCGACGAACAATTGACGATCCGCCCATGCCCCTGCGCCCGCATCATCGGGATCAGTCGGCGGGTCAGGTCGTGATAGCCGAACAAGTTGACCTCAAATATCGCGCGCAGGGCACCCCGCGGCAGATCCTCGACCGCACCAGGACAAGCAAAGGCGCCGTTGTTGAACAGGGCATCCAGCGTTGGTGTCCGCGACTGAACCTCCGTCACGGCGTCGGCGATGCTGGCCTCGTCGGCATAGTCGAGCGCGAAACTTTCCAGACCCTCGCCGCGAAGCCGTTCGCAATCCTGTTCCTGCCGGCAAGTCGCAAACACCCGCCACCCGAGCGCCCGCAACCCATGTGCAGCGTCTTGGCCAATGCCCGAGGAGCAACCTGTGATCAGGATGGATCGTTGCATAGGCATACTCCGGTCGCGGCCGCGGTCACCATGCAGGGAAATCACGGCCAAGGCAAACCGGTGCGGCGGGCCCGTTTTCCCGCTGGACCGTTGGACAGGGGCGAATTACAGAACGACCATGGCTGACGAAGATGACGCACCCAAGATAGAGCCTGTCACGGTCTCCGAACCGCTCGCCCGGGCTATTGGCGAGCGCTATCTGACCTATGCCTTGTCCACCATCATGCACCGCGCCTTGCCTGATGCGCGGGATGGGTTGAAGCCCGTCCATCGCCGCATTCTGTTCGCCATGCGCGAACTGCGGCTGACCGCGACCGGGGGCTTTCGCAAGTCGGCCAAGATCAGCGGCGATGTGATGGGCAACTACCATCCGCACGGCGATGCGGCGATTTACGATGCGATGGCGCGGCTGGCGCAGGATTTCAACGTGCGTTATCCGCTGGTTGATGGCCAGGGCAACTTCGGCAATATCGATGGCGATAACCCGGCGGCTGCGCGCTATACCGAGGCGCGGCTGACGGCGATTTCCGAGACGCTGATGGACGGGCTTGCCGAGAACGCGGTCGACTTCCGCCCCAATTACGACGGCACGCTGGAAGAGCCGGTCGTGATGCCTGCCGCTTTTCCAAACCTGTTGGCCAATGGCTCCAGCGGTATCGCTGTCGGCATGGCCACGAATATCCCGCCGCACAACCTTGATGAGTTGATCCAGGGCTGTCATGCGCTGTTGAAGGACGCCCATCTCGCGGACGACGCCCTAGCAGCGATCATCCCCGGCCCCGACTTCCCGACCGGCGGCGTTATAGTCGAGCCGCGCGACGCAATCCTTGCGGCCTATCGCACCGGGCGCGGGTCGTTCCGCACTCGCGCCAAGTGGCAGGTCGAAGATCTGGGGCGCGGTACGTGGCAAATCGTCGTGACGGAAATCCCTTATCAGGTGCAGAAATCCAAGCTGATCGAGAAGCTGGCTGAATTGATCGAGCTGAAGAAGGTTCCTCTTTTGGCCGACGTGCGCGACGAAAGCGCCGAGGATGTCCGCATCGTCATCGAGCCACGCTCGCGCACCGTTGAGCCAGACATGCTGATGAGTGCCTTGTTTCGCAACAGCGAACTGGAAAGCCGGTTCAGCCTGAACATGAACGTGTTGATCGACGGCAAGGTGCCCAAGGTCTGCTCGCTGAAAGAGGTGCTCAAGGCCTTTCTCGACCACCGCCGTGATGTCCTCAAACGCCGCAGCCAGCACCGGGTCGAGAAGATCGACCACCGGCTTGAGATCCTGGAAGGCTTCCTGATCACCTTCCTGAACCTCGACCGGGTCATCGACATCATTCGCTACGACGAGGACCCCAAGCGCGCCCTGATGGCCGAGGATTGGGGCCGACCGCACCGTAGGGCTTTGAATGAAAAGGACTATGTCGCGCCCACGCCCGGCGAGGGCGAACTGACTGACATTCAGGCCGAGGCGATCCTGAACATGCGGCTGCGCAGCTTGCGGCGGCTGGAAGAGCTGGAGCTGATTGCAGAGCGCGACGCGCTGATGAAGGAACGCGCCGGGTTGGCGGACCTTCTGGACAGCGACCGCCAGCAGTGGAAGCGGATCGGGGTCGAACTTGAGGATATCCGCAAACAGTTCGGCAAGGACACGGTTCTGGGAAAGCGGCGGACCAGTTTTGCCGAGGCGGGCGATGCCGAAGAGGTCAGCTTCGAGGCGATGATCGAACGTGAGCCGATCACGGTGATCTGCAGTCAGATGGGCTGGATCAGGGCCTTGAAAGGGCAGGTAGATCTTGCGGCCGAGCAGAAGTTCAAGGACGGCGATGGGCCACTGTTTGTGTTTCATGCTGAAACGACCGACAAGATATTGTTGATCGGTGCCAACGGGCGGTTCTATACGCTGCTGGGCGTCAGCCTGCCGGGTGGGCGTGGGATGGGAGAGCCGGTGCGGCTGATGGTGGACTTGCCCAATGATGCGGGGATCGTCGGGCTGATGATCTTCCGCCCCGGCGAAAAGCTGCTGGTCGCCTCGACTGCGGGTGATGGGTTTGTGGTGGCTTCCGATGAGGTGCTGGCCCAGACGCGGGCGGGCAAGCAGGTGATGACCCTGGGCGACGGGGTCAGGCTGGCGCTGTGCAAGCGGGTGGGGGGCGATCATGTGGCGGTTGTGGGCGACAACCGCAAGGTGTTGATATTTGCACTGGCCGAACTACCAGAGATGGCCAAGGGCAAGGGCGTTCGGCTGCAGAAATACAAGGATGGCGGGCTGAGCGATGCGACCACCTTTGAACTGGCGCGCGGCCTGTCATGGAAAGACCCCGCTGGCCGGACGCGGACGGAAACGGACCTGGGCGAATGGCTGGCAGCACGGGCGACGGCGGGGCGGATGGCGCCACGAGGGTTTCCGCGGGACAACCGGTTCTGAGAAGGCATGGTCCGAGCAGCGGACGCTCGGCGCCAAGCCATTGAGTTCGCACTGTTAATTGGCGTGATTAACGGAAAGTGAACGACCTACAAACCACCTACATTGCATCTACATTGCCACTACAGGCGATGCGAGGTTTTCGGTCCCAGTTCTCCGTTAACCATGATCCCGCGAATCGGGGTTCCGCAGGCGTCAGGTCCGATTTCGAAGACGATGGCGGCGGATATCCGCATTCGGAGCCGAAGAAGATCGGTCTGGCTCGGTCAACTCGCACCAATCGTGGTACGATCCAAGCATTTGGTTTCATAGGGGAGTGCGATCATGGCCACGATAAGTTTTCCTCAGTTGCCGCATGTCGACATGACGACGTTCGACTTGAGCCCCGTGACTACCGTGCCGATCGTCATCGACACTTCGACGAAGCTGGTTTTCGACTTCGGCTTCGGCACCTGGACGTTTACCGGCACCGGGCTGCAGCCCGTCGTTCATAACGGAATGCTGACCGGGATGAACGGCGGAACCCTGATTTCGGCCGAATTCAGCAGCGCTGGCACGGTCGGTTCCGAGATTCTGAACTGGAGCGTTTCGGCGTTATCGCCAAGAATGCCGATACCATTGCCGATTTCAGCCATAGGACCGACCATATCGCGCTGAACCATGCAGTGTTTGCCGGTATTGGCAGCGGCGGCACGCTGTTATCCGCCGACTTTGCCTTGGGTGCGGCCACAACGTCGTCGCAGCACATCATCTAGGATGCCGGCAGCGGGAACCTCTTGTATGACAAGGACGGAGTGGGCGGGCTGGCGGCAGTGATCTTCGGTCACGTCACGGCAGGGCTGACCGTGACGGCGAGCGATTTCCTGGTGGTGTGAAGCGGACGATCCTGGGCCGGGAACGGCAAAGGCAATTGACAGGTGCGCCGGTCGGGGTGGAAGGATTGCGAGCAGTGCATTGTCAACAGGAGCGTTTCCGATGGCCACGGTAGATTTCCCCGGACTTGCCGCGATCGACATGACGGCATTCGATCTGAGCTTTCTGTCGGGTGCCACCCTGCTGACGGCCAACGCCACAACGCTGCAATGGAGCTTTGGCACCAACCAATTGTTCACCATTTCCGGCAGCGGCATGGTTCCGGTGGTGGTGAATGGGGTGGTGACGGCGGTCACGGCCGGAAACGTCACGGCCGTTGTGGCGTCCAGCGGGGGCGCCGTGCAGCAGGAGGCGCAGGGGCTTCACGTCTCGGCCGTCAAGATGTCGCACGACATCAATGGCGGCAACTGGGCGGCGTGGACCAAGCTGGTGTTGTCGGGCAACGACCACGTCGTCGGTACGGCGGGCAATGATGTGTTGCTGGGCGGCGGCCGGGCGGACAACCTGCAGGCCGAGGGCGGCGCCGACAGTGTTACCGGCGGCAGTGGGGCGGACAGGATTGATGGCGGGCTCGGCAATGACCGGCTGACCGGCGGGACGGGGGCCGATAGCTTCGTGTTCGACACCCATCTGAGCGCCGCCACCAACACTGACAGGATCACCGACTTCGTTGCGGGCAGCGATCATTTCCTGCTGAGCCACCTGATCTTCGCCAAGATCGGGAGCCACGGCACGCTGGGGGTGGCCAATTTTG
>JANXPK010000717.1 GCA_025357355.1 Rhodobacterales bacterium | reverse complement strand
CCGAGCGGGCGGGGGGTCATGGGCGGGCCTTTCGAGGTCAGGTGCGGGGCAATTCACCACGGGGCGCCGGCCAAGTCGAGGCCCTGTGCGCAAGTCGGCTAGGCGAATCATCCTGTCGCGTGATCTGGTCGGGGTGTGGGTCCAACCTGGGGGAGGGTCAAAATGCCGGAAGTATCGGTCAACTGGCTGGCTCTGATCGTGGCGGTCATAGCCAAGCAGGTCATCGGCGCGCTGTGGCATTCGCCGATGGGGTTTGGCAAGGTCTGGAGTGCCGACACCGGCGTCACCGATGCCGAGATGCGTACCTTCCTGCCGCGCGGTCTGCCCATCGAGATCGTGGGCACCTTCATCTGTGGCTTCGTTCTGCTGCACGCCGTGCGCTACGCCGGTGCCGACAGCTGGGCGATGGGGGCGGCGGTGGGTTTTCTGAACTGGCTGGGTTTTGTCGCCACCAGCCGGTTGGGCGGGGTGCTCTATGCCAAAGCCTCATTCCGGCTGTATCTGATTGATGCAGGCTATTGGCTGGTCGGGCTGGTGGTTATGGGGGCCATTCTGGGTGGCTGGAAATAGGGCCCGGATTGGCCTATGGGGCTTTTGACAGGAGAACCCCATGAGCCATAACACCTTCGGCCATCTGTTCCGCGTTACCACCTGGGGCGAAAGCCATGGGCCGGCGATCGGCTGCGTTGTCGATGGCTGTCCGCCGGGACTGCAGCTGAGCGAAGCGGATTTGCAACCCTGGCTGGACCGTCGCAGGCCTGGCACGTCGAAGTTCACCACGCAGCGGCAAGAGGCGGATCAGGTGCGCATCCTGTCGGGGGTGTTCGACGGGGTGACGACCGGCACGCCGATCAGCCTGATGATCGAGAATACTGACCAAAGGTCGAAGGATTATGGCGAGATCGCGCAGGCGTTTCGGCCGGGCCATGCCGACATCACCTATCACCAGAAATACGGGATCAGGGATTATCGTGGCGGCGGACGGTCAAGCGCGCGCGAGACGGCATCGCGGGTGGCGGCGGGAGGGGTGGCGCGGGTGATGCTGGCCGCACTGGCGCCGGGGCTGCGGATCACCGGGTACATGGTGCAGATGGGGTCGCGCGGCATTGACCGGGGGCGGTTCGATCTGGGGGTGATCGAGCAGAACCCGTTCTGGTGCCCGGATGCGGTGACGGCGGTGGAGTGGGCGGACTATCTGGACGACCTGCGCAAATCCGGCAATTCGGTGGGCGCGGTGATCGAGGTGGTCGCCGAGGGGGTGCCTGCCGGGTTGGGTGCGCCGGTCTATGGCAAGCTCGATTCTGATCTGGCGGCGGCGATGATGTCGATCAACGCGGTCAAAGGGGTGGAGATTGGTGACGGCATGCAGGCGGCGGCGCTGACTGGAGTCGAGAATGCGGATGAAATCCGGATGGGACCGCAGGGACCGGAGTTTCTGTCGAACCACGCCGGGGGGATCTTGGGCGGGATTTCGTCAGGTCAGCCGGTGGTGTGCCGTTTTGCCGTCAAGCCGACATCGTCGATCCTGACGCCGCGGCGGACGATCAATCTGACCGGTGAAGAGGTCGAATTGATCACCAAGGGCCGCCACGACCCCTGCGTCGGCATCCGCGCGGTGCCGGTGGGCGAGGCGATGATGGCGCTGGTACTGGCCGATCATGTGTTGCGCGATCGTGGCCAGACCGGGGGGCGGCGCGGGGTGATCGTCGCTCGTCAACCCTGACAGGTTTCCTCGCTTTGGACAGCGAAGAAGGCTGCCAGGCCTGAGGAGCGGGTAGCTCAGAAATCCAGATCGGCGTAATGCGCGGGCGGCGGGAAGCCGGGGACCTGATCGTGCAAGAGGGTGCGGAACGAGGGGCGGGATTTGATCTTGGCGTACCAATCCTTGACGGCGGCAGAGCGGTTCCAGTCGACATCGGAGATGTAGTCGAGCGACGACAGATGCGCGGCGGCGGCGAAGTCGGCCAGCGTCATGAC
>JANXPK010000229.1 GCA_025357355.1 Rhodobacterales bacterium | reverse complement strand
AAGGTGATGGCGACCACCTGACGGTCAATCTCGACCGGCGCCGCCGCCCCGATGGTCCGCCAGCGGCTTTGCACGTAATACCAGGCCTCGTCGCCCAGCAGCCCTTCGGCCGAGGGTCGGCCAATTGTGGCCGCAACCGTGTCACGGGTATCGACGCCGACCTTGAGGATGGCCATATCCTTGTCGGTGGGCACGTAGCCGTGGTTCTCATAGAGCGGCACGCAAGCGGTGATGATCAATGTCAAAACCAGCCACAACAGCACATTTCGGCCGCGCACCGGACCCCGCCCCATAGCCCTGCCGACCGTCATGCCAATCCCTGCCCCGCCTGCCAAAGCCCGCGACCTTCTGGTCCGGGATGCGTGAAGGTTGCGCCGCCACGCCGGGCCATGTCTCATGGTCCCCAAGACACTGGATTACAGAAGGTTGCCGTCCGGTTCAAGAAAGGAACGCTTGACGGGAATTTCGGCTGGGTACAAAGCCTGCGCAAGGAGACCGAAAGATGTCGCACGACCCCGCCGACCCCAGCCCTGCCCCCTTGCCTAGCCTGAACTTTCGCGTGGCCGCCATCGCCGGGCGCTCTTCGACCCATGTGAAATTCGCCCCTGATGCCGCCACCCGCCAGACGATTGCGGCAGTGCTGAACCTTCTGGAACTGCCGCGGCTGGAATTTGACGGTGAGATTCGCCCCAGCGGCAAGCGCGATCTGGTGCTGTCGGGCAAGCTGACCGCCCTTGCCGTACAGCCCTGCTCGATCACGCTCGAGCCGGTTCGCACCAGGATAGATGAGGTGGTGACCCGGCAATATCTTGCCGACTACGACGAAACCGAAGGCGAAGAGGTCGAAATTCCCGAGGATGACACCATCGAACCGCTGGGTGAGGTGATCGACGCTGCTGCTGTTGCCATCGAGGCGCTGGCGCTGGCGCTGCCCCTGTACCCGCGGGCACCGGGCGTGGAACTGGGCGCGATGGCCGTCGCTCCGCCCGGCGTGGCACCGCTCAAGGATGACGACGTAAAGCCGTTCGCGGGCCTGGCAAAACTGATGAGCGGCGACGTAAAAGAGGGTGAAAAGGAATGAAGCCTTGTGGGTACAGAAAGGGACTTGCACTTGACGCAAATCCGGCTATGTTCCGCGCCTCATTCACAGGCTTGTCAGGGGCCGGTCGCCTTGCGACCTAACCAGGAAAAGCTCGGCAAATCAGGGGCATGTCCCCACAACTTTAGGTGAGACATGGCTGTCCCGCAGACAAAGACGACCTCTTCCAGGACCGGCATGCGCCGCTCGCACGACGCACTTGTTGCGGCAAACCCCGGCGAATGCCCGAATTGTGGTGAACTGAAGCGCCCGCACCACGTCTGTGGCGCCTGCGGCCACTATGACGCGCGTGAAGTCGTGGCATCGGTCAAAGCATCGGACGTTGACGAGGACGCGGCGTAAGCCGCGCAACCGGCACGCCTTCAGATGGCCAGTGCGGGCGACAGAATTTCTGCCCTCGGAAACCCGAGCCCCTCCTCTGATGGCGCCCCACGTTTCGTGATTTCGGTCGATGCCATGGGCGGCGACCGTGGCCCGGCGGCAGTTGTCGCCGGTCTTGCCATTTGCGCCCGCTCGATGCCGGATGCCGATTTCATCCTGCATGGCGACGAAGCGGAACTGTCCAAACTGCTCGCCCGCCAATCCGAACTGACCGGCCATGTGCTGTTGCGCCACGCTTCGCGCGTGGTGACGATGGCCGACAAGCCCAGCCAGGTGATGCGGCACGGGGCTGGCACCTCGATGTGGTCATCAATTGAGTCGGTGCGCAGCGGCGAGGCGTCGGTGGCGGTCAGTTGCGGCAATACCGGTGCTCTGATGGCCGTCGCGATGATCCGCCTGCGCAAGCTGCCCGGCGTCAACCGCCCGGCCATCGCCTGCCTGTGGCCCTCGCGCAATCCCGGCGGCTTCAACCTGATGCTGGACGCTGGCGCCGACATCAAGGCCGACGCCAATGACCTGTTGCAATACGCCATGATGGGCGCCTCCTATGCCCGCAACGGCATGGCGATGAAGCACCCGCGCATCGGCCTTTTGAATGTCGGCACCGAAGAGCACAAGGGCAGCGCCGAGTTGAAGGCCGCCTTCGATCTGATCGCCGAGGCGGCCATGGTCGGCGATTACGAGTTTATCGGCTATGTCGAGGGTGTCGATCTGCCATCGGACCGGGTTGATGTCATCGTGACCGACGGCTTCACCGGCAATGTGGCGCTGAAAACCGGCGAGGGCACGGCGCGGCTGATCGGGGATTTCCTGCGTGAGGCGTTCAACGCCACGGTCCTGTCGAAATTCGCCGCCTTGCTGGCCACCAACGCGCTCAACCGGTTGCGCCGCCGGATGGACCCGCGCCGGTCCAACGGCGGGGTGTTTCTGGGGTTGAACGGCATCGTGGTGAAATCGCACGGCTCTGCCGATGCGACCGGCGTCGCCTCTGCCGTTGCCATGGCCTACCAGTTGGCGCGATCGGGCTTTCGCGAACGGCTGGCCGCACGGGTTGCATCTGCGCAAGGCGCGGGGCAAAGTGCCGCTGCAACAGGGACACAGGCAGGGCAGCCGGAATGACATTGCGCGCCGTCGTCAGGGGTGTCGGGCATTACCTGCCTGACCGGGTGGTGCCAAACTCCGAACTCGAAGCGCTGGTTCAGACCACAGACGAATGGATCAGGACCCGTTCCGGCATCGAGCGGCGGCATTTCGCGGCCGAGGGTCAGACCACCTCTGATCTTGCCTTACGGGCGGCGCGGGCAGCCTTGGCGGATGCGGGCCTGCAGCCCCCGGACATTGACGCCATCATTGTGGCAACCTCGACCGCCGATCTGACCTTCCCGTCAGCCGCCACCATGGTGCAAGCCGGTCTGGGCATGACCAACGGCTTTGCCTTTGACCTGCAAGCGGTCTGCGCCGGGTTTGTCTATGCGCTGAGCACGGCCAATGCGCTGATCGTGTCCGGGGCGGCGCGGCGGGTTCTGGTGATCGGGGCCGAGACGTTCTCGCGGCTGATGGACTGGTCCGACCGGTCGACCTGTGTTCTTTTTGGCGACGGCGCCGGGGCCCTGGTGCTGGAGGCCAGCGAGCAGCCCGGCACCTCTGCCGACCGTGGCATTCTGGCCGCCGATCTGCACAGCGACGGCCGGTTCAAGGACCTGCTCTATGTTGATGGCGGCGTCTCCACCGGGGTGACCGGTCATCTGCGCATGCACGGCCGTGAGGTCTTTCGCCATGCCGTCGAAAAGCTGGCCGAAACCGCCCACACCGCCTTGGACAAGGCCGGGTTTGCCCCCGAGGATGTCAGCTGGCTGGTGCCGCATCAGGCCAATATCCGCATCATCGAAGGCACCGCCAAGCGGATGCAACTGCCGATGGACCGCGTGGTGGTGACGGTGCAGGACCACGGCAACACCTCTGCCGCGTCTATTCCGCTGGCTTTGTCGGTCGGCGTGCAGCGCGGCCAGATCAAACAAGGCGACCTCATCGTGACCGAGGCAATTGGCGGCGGCCTCGCCTGGGGTGCAGTGGTTCTGCGCTGGTAATTTCTGCGACCAAGGCCTGAGGGTTTCAC
>JANXPK010000211.1 GCA_025357355.1 Rhodobacterales bacterium | reverse complement strand
TAGGCAATGCGGCTGACAGGCAAACGGGCTTTGGTTACGGCAGCGGGTCAGGGTATCGGTCGGGCCTCGGCATTGGCGATGCATCGCGAAGGCGCCCAGGTTCTGGCGACCGATGTGAACGAGGCTGCCCTGGCCAGCCTTGCGGCAGAAGGGCTCGAGACGCGGGCGCTGAATGTCCGTGACCCGGCCTCGATCACGGCGGCTGTTGAAGCAGCGGGCAAGGTGGACGTGATGTTCAACTGCGCGGGATTTGTGGCGGCTGGCAACATTCTGGACTGTGACGAGGCGCAGTGGGCCTTTTCGATCGATCTGAACATGACAGCGATGTACCGGATGTGCCGGGCCTTCCTGCCGGGAATGATCGCCAATGGTGGCGGCTCGATCATCAACATGGCCTCGGTGGCGGGCTCGGTCATCGCGGCGCCCAACCGGTTTGTCTATGGTGCGACCAAGGCCGGGGTGATCGGGCTGACCAAGAGCATTGCCGCCGATTTCATCGCCAAGGGCATTCGTGCCAACGCAATCTGCCCGGGCACTGTAGAAAGCCCCTCGCTGGACCAGCGGCTGCGCGACATGGGCGATTACGACGCGGCCAAGAAGGCCTTCATCTCGCGCCAACCTATCGGGCGCATCGGACGTCCCGAGGAAATCGCGGCGCTAGTGGTGTATCTGGCCAGCGACGATTCGAGCTATACGACCGGGGTCGCCCATGTGATCGACGGCGGTTGGGCCAACATTTGAGGAGAATGCGATGAAACTTCTGCGTCACGGCCCTCGCGGTCAGGAAAAACCCGGACTGCTGCACACCGATGGCACGATCCGCGATCTGACCGGGCTGGTGCCCGATATCGGCGGGGCGGTGTTGTCGGACACGGGTCTGGCGATGCTGCGCGGGGTGGACGCAGCGGCCCTGCCGGTGGTGACCGGCGCCCGGCTCGGCGCCTGTGTGGCCGGGACTGGCAAGTTCATCTGCATCGGGCTGAACTATGCCGACCATGCCGCCGAGTCGGGCATGAAGGTGCCGCCAGAGCCGGTGGTGTTCATGAAGGCGACCTCGGCGATCTGCGGACCGGATGATCCGGTCATCATCCCGCGTACCTCGGTCAATACCGATGGGGAGGTCGAGCTGGCCGTGATCATCGGCAAAAAAGCCAAGTATGTGCGCGAGGCCGACGCCATGGACTATGTGGCAGGTTACGCCGTCGCCCATGACGTAAGCGAGCGGGCTTTTCAGACCGAACGGTCGGGCCAATGGACCAAGGGCAAGTCCTGCGACAACTTCGGGCCGCTCGGGCCGTGGCTGGTGACCCGGGATGAGGTGGCAGACCCACAGAACCTTGGCATGTGGCTGACGGTGAACGGGGTCAAGCGGCAGAATGGCTCGACACGGACCATGGTTTACGGGGTGAAGTTCCTGGTCAGCTATCTCTCGCAGTTCATGAGCCTTGAGCCGGGGGATGTGATATCGACCGGGACGCCGCCCGGTGTGGGCATGGGGATGAAGCCGCCGGTCTATCTGAAGGCTGGGGATGTGGTTGAGTTGGCGGTCGAGGGGCTGGGCCAGCAGCGGCAGGACGTGATTGCGGATTGAGTTTGGGCATCCAGATCCGGACAGTTTGAAAATTAACTCAATCTCAGGAAAGCGTTAACCTTTGGTGACGCTTTCTTGAGGGCTCTGTGCAGTGTCAGTGAGTCGAAGTGAACCGTGACCTACGACATGCGGGCAATGACGGCTTTGGCGCGGGGGATGCGGTCGGCGGAATAGGTGGCGAACCTGCCGCGGCTGCCGTTTAGCAAAATCACCACTGGCACTTGCGGTTGCGCCAAGGCCTGCCGCGCCATCGAAAGACCTCAAGAGCGGTCAGCCACCACATCGTGGCCGCCTTTCCAATAGGCCGGTATGCGGCCCAATCAAGACGCATGCAGTCAAAGTCTGTTCCTCTGCACCGCGCCAAGGGCGGTTAACGCCTCGTCCGGCCGCAAAGTGCCGGATCTGTGTGCGCCGAGGGTCGACAGGACGCTGCCAGGGACGGCCTGCGCAGCTGTCCAATTCATCGGCGCCTCTGCTGGGCAATTCGGGCCACAAAGTGAGGCTGAAGGTAGTGATTTGGGTCATAGGAACAGCACGCCCTTGCCTCTTGCCAAGGTGACATTAGGTAAGGCCAAGGTCGAAACAGGCTTTGCCGCGCTGCGACGGAGGGTTCGATGAAGATCGGCGTGCGGAGCAGTGTTGGATCAGAAGCCCAAACCCTGATCCTTGTCGCGGCCACGCTTTTCTTTCCAAGCCTGCCAGACAATTCGAACAGGCCGCCGTGCCGGGCATGAAGTAAGGATTGTGGCGGCGGGCTTGGAACCGTTCTCCCGATGGGTTGCCTTCTTTGAAGGTCTGGACCGGGGCGGAATTCCCCTTGCCCCGGCGGTGCCCCGCATTTAAATGGAAACCGTCGGAGGCGTGGCTGAGAGGCCGAAAGCACTCGGTTGCTAACTGAGCATGGGGGGAACCCCATCGTGGGTTCGAATCCCACCGCCTCCGCCAATCACTTGCAGTAAGTATTTGTTTTCGCTAAATAAAATAGCAATGGGCTTAATTGCTTCCCCCAAAAATTCCTCATTTTTCGTTGGATGCCCTCGGAATTGATGGCTTGGGACCCTGCTTCCCCTCGCCTCCCACGCGTGCGCGCCTTCCGTCATCGTCCCTTGCGACGCTGAATTCGTTTCGCTTTACGTCAAAGTTTTTACGCTTGCGGGGGGCGCCGCGATAGAGACACTGTGGATGAAGATTTTGGAAGCGATGAGGTGCACATATGGCGATGATTGTTTGTTCAGAGTGCGGGCGACAGATTTCCGACAAAGCGGCAACGTGCATCGGATGCGGTGCCCCGATGGGCGCACCGGGCAGCGCTGAAGTCCCGGTCGCAATTACGCGAGCAACTTACGATAGAAACACCGACAGATTCCACGGAACCAAGGCGCTTCTAGCCCAAGCATGTGCACAGGCTGTGCTTGATCTTCGCTGGAAGCGCCTTGGTTCCGTGGAATCTGTCGGTGTTTCTATCGTAAGTTGCTCGCGTAATTGCGACCGGGACTTCAGCGCTGCCCGGTGCGCCCATCGGGGCACCGCATCCG
>JANXPK010000204.1 GCA_025357355.1 Rhodobacterales bacterium | reverse complement strand
CGACGACCGATAGGTGTCGATGCGGATGTCCTTGTCCTGCACGTCGATCTCGATGGCGTCATCGACCACCGGATAGACCCAGACCGAACAGAACGAGGTATGCCGCCGCGCCGCCGAGTCATAGGGGCTGATCCGCACCAGCCGATGTACCCCGCTTTCCGACTTCAACCAGCCATAGGCATTGTGCCCGGAAATCTTGTAAGAAGCCGATCTGATCCCCGCCTCTTCGCCCGCCGTTTCCGATTGCAATTCAACGGTATAGCCCTTCTTCTCGGCCCACCGCAGGTACATCCGCGCCAGCATCGAGGCCCAGTCGCAGCTTTCCGTACCCCCAGCCCCGGCGTTGATTTCAAGGAAGGTGTCGTTGCCATCCGCCTCGCCGTTCAGCAAAGCCTCCAGTTCCTTGGCCGCCGCCAAAACGACCAGCGATTTCAAGGCGTTCTCGGCCTCGGTGACAATCTCGGCATCGCCCTCGGCCTCGCCGAGTTCGATCAATTCGACATTGTCGCGCAAGTTGTCTTCGATCAACTTGTAGGTCGACAGGGCATCCAGAAGCCCCTGCCGCTCGCGCATCAACTTTTGCGCACGGGCCGGATCGTTCCACAAATCCGGTGCCTCGATCCTTGCGTTGAACTCATCCAGCCGATGGGCCGAAGTCTCAATCCCCATGCGCTGACCAAGCAATTTCAACGACTTGGCAATCGCATCGGCTTGGTTCTGCGTTTCGGCGCGCATGAGGTCAGCTTCCTTTTTCGGGTTTGGCGGGGTGATAGCGGCAAGCCAGCGCCGGGGCAAGCGCCGTCAATAAAGCCCGCCGACAGACAGCGCGCCGAATTTCGCTTTCTTCGGCAGAACCTTGGTGGTGCCATCCGCTGTGGTCACGATCTGGCCATTGTCGGTTTCACCCGCAGCGAACAAAGGCAAATCCTGCCCCATCCCGAACCCACCATCGACCAGGGCCCCCAGTCCAAACACCGGCTCCTCGCCATCCCGGAAATATTCTGGCTGCACATTTGGCCCCGACGAGCCGTCCGGCAGTTCTGCCCCGGTATAGCGGTCGATGTTGATGAAATGCCCGCCCGCTGGCACCTTGAATGGTGCGCCGCCAAACCGCTTGACGGCCTGTTCCATGAACGCCTGGAAAATCGGCACGCACAAGGTCCCGCCAAACGCCCCCGGCCCCAAGGTTCGCGGTGTGTCGTAGCCCATGTAACACCCCGCCACGATGTTAGAGGTAAAGCCGATGAACCAGACATCCTTGGCGTCATTGGTGGTGCCGGTCTTGCCCGCCACCGGCACCGAAAGATGCACGCCACTGCCGGTGCCCCGAAAGATCACACCCTGCAACATCGAGGTCAACTGATAGGCGGTGATCGCATTCATCACTCGTTCGCGGTCCGAATTGATCGTCACACCCTGACCCGAAGGCAGGCTATCGCTCTGACAATCCTCGCATTTGCGCGCGTCATGGCGGTAGATCGTCTTGCCGTAACGGTCTTGCACCCGGTCAACCAGCGTCGGCTCCACCCGCTCGCCGCCGTTGGCAAACTCGGCATAGGCGGCCACCATCTTGAACAGAGTCGTCTCTTGCGCCCCCAGGGCGTTGGCCAGAAACTGATCCATCGGGTTATAGACCCCGAAGCGTTCGGCGTAGCCTGCAACCACATCCATCCCGACCTGCTGGGCAATCCGGATCGTCATCAGGTTGCGGCTCTGCTCGATGCCGGTGCGCATCGGCGTCGGCCCGTAGTATTTGTTCGAATCGTTCCTGGGCGTCCACAGGCCCTGCGGCGTGTTGACCTCGATCGGTGCGTCGATCACGATCGTGGCCGGGGTAAAGCCGCTGTCGAGCGCCGCGGCATAGACAAAGGGTTTGAAGCTTGACCCGGGCTGTCGCGTCGCCTGCGTTGCCCGGTTGAACACCGAATCTTCATAGGAAAAGCCGCCCTGCATCGCCATGACGCGGCCGGTATTGACGTCCATCGCCATGAAGCCGCCCTGCACCTCGGGCACCTGACGCAAGGACCAATGGTCAAAACTGCCATCCGCTTTCAGGATCTGCCTGACCATCACCACATCGCCAACAGCAACCAGATCGCCCGGCACCTTCGCCTTCTTGGCGGCGACCGTCCCATCCGGCAGGTGCTTGCGGGCCCAGGTCACATCGGTGGCGGGCACGGTCGTTTCGGTCCCGGCGTCGGTGCCTTCGATCCCCAGGGTGGCCGCCGCATCACTGAGCTTGAGCACCACCGCTGC
>JANXPK010000194.1 GCA_025357355.1 Rhodobacterales bacterium | reverse complement strand
CTGAAACCGTTGCCGGTTCTCGGCAGTGGCCGCTGATTTGCACGCGGCGGGTTGCAGCGCCGACGGACTGCGCCTATATTCGATCTGTCACGGGCTTGCTCGGGACTATGGCGATAAACGCACCCATAATACACGGCTCGGACCCGGGGGCGGTACCCGGCGACTCCACCAACATTCCCGGCATTGCGGGCGATTGGGGTCGAAATAGGATCGACGAACGTCTAAAGGGGCCAGCTTTCGTTCGGTGAGCTACCACCGTTATCGGTGCAAAAGTACAGTTGCCAATGACAACCGTGCTCCGGCAATGGCTCTGGCCGCGTAAGCAGCTTAAGTCGCCGAACTTAAGTCCTTGGGCTTAGCAGCTCAAGGCGGGGTCCGCAGGCACCTGGCAACAGAAGCCTGCACCTTACCGATCTCTCGAAACGGCTCTGGCAACGGTGGAATGACAACAGGCACCTTGCAACAGTGGCCTGCACCTTTCCTGATTTTACTTGCCGCAACCGTCCCGCGGGCGCATCGTGGCCCATGCTTCGTGCGCTCCTGATCCTGTCCGGGTGCCTGCTCGCCAGCGCGGCCCCCGCCTGCGAAACCGCCATCGTGCTGGCGGTGGACGTTTCAGGCTCGATCAGCATGGACGAATACGACCTGCAGATGCAGGGTCTCGCCGAGGCCCTGTCGGATCCCGACATCATCAAGGCCCTCGTCGACGGCCAGGACGCGCTGTCCATCGTGCAATGGTCCGGCAGCAACCGCCAGACCCTCGCCCTGCCGTGGCAAACGCCGCGCACCGAGGCCGAGGTTGCGGACCTTGCCGCCACCATCAGCAAGATCAAGCGCCCGCACGACTATACCGACACCGCCATCGGCGAAGGGGTCCGCTTTGCCACCCAGCAATTCCTCACCGCGCCGAGCTGCCAGCGCCACATCATCGACGTCTCTGGCGACGGGTCCGAAAACGACGGCATGACCCTGCCCGCCGCCCGCGCCGAGGCCGAAACGGCCGGGATCACCATCAACGGCGTTGCCATTGAAATCAACGACGTTGACCAGAAACTGACCGACTATTACCGCCTCGCCGTCATGACGCCCGACGGTTTCGTCGTCACCGCCGGGGGATTGCCGGATTTTCCGCGAGCCATCCATATCAAACTGACGCGGGAACTGGTCAAGGCGATGTTCTGACACGTTGGCCAGCTTGCGGCAACTCGGGCGGCGAACGGTGCCCGCTTCTTCGCACGAAGGCCGAATTCTGCATACAGCAAGCACTTTGCCCGACGATGGCGACGGTACTGCCAACTGTATCGTTCAGCTGACACCTCATCCGACCCTGACCAGGGCCGACTTCCTGATGTGACCCCCGCCTGGCATTGCAAGTGCTTGACCAATTCTGCGCCAGGTCCTACCAAGCCTCATGGGGTTCGCGAACGCCCCGTGAGGCCACGGCCAAAGCAGTCGCATCTCCTCTCGCGCAAGGATGCAACCATGCCAGGCCCAGATGAAATCTCTGTCCAAAACCTCGCCCGCCTGATCGGCACGCCCGAATGCCCGGCGATCCTCGACGTTCGGCTGCCAGAGGATAGCGCGCGCGACCCGCGTCTGATCCCCACCAGCTTTGCCTGGCCACATGACCAGTGCGACCCGGCCCCTGCCCGGCTGCAAGGCCAAAGGGTCGTCGTGGTTTGCTCCAAAGGCCGCAAATTGTCCGCCGGTGTCGCGGCCCTCTTGCGGAACCAATCCATCCCGGCCGAGGTTCTGGCGGGCGGCGCTGTCGCCTGGGCCGAGGCTGAACTGCCCATGGTCCCTCTTGCGGCACTGCCCCAGACCAACCTCTGGGTCACCCGCCATCGCCCCAAGATCGACCGCATCGCCTGTCCCTGGCTGATCCGCCGCTTCATCGACCCCACCGCGCGTTTT
>JANXPK010000174.1 GCA_025357355.1 Rhodobacterales bacterium | reverse complement strand
GGATTTTCGCGCCCGAGGACGGCTGGCATCCGTCAGAAGTCGTCGAGTTGACGGCGCATGTGCCGGGCAATCGGGGGCACGAAGGCTGCACGGCGATCCTGCTTTTGAACGCCTTGCAGGACGGCGACCTTCAGGGCTGGTTCGATTATCGGTGGCAGAACCAGGGTGAGGCCTATATTGGCCTGCAACCCTCAAGACGCGATCCGATCCTTGCCGGGGTGCGGTTCCTTTATGAAACCGACCGGGGGTTTCTGACCATGAACACCGTCGACTTCAACCCGGCGCTTCTGGGACGGGGGGTCGCGACGGTCCATCCGGTTGGCATGACAATTCCGGTGGTGGATGAACTTTAGACGCTCGGGCGTTGCTCTGCCCTGCGGCGGAGGTTAGAAGCGGCGCGAAGCTTTCGAAAGGTGTCCGATGTCGCCAAAACCCGTGGTTCTATGCATTCTGGATGGCTGGGGGATCGGGACCAATCCCGCGGTCTCGGCGCCCGCCTTGGCCCATGTGCCGAATTTCAACCGGATCTGGGCGGAGTGCCCGCACGCGACGCTGACCACGTTTGGGCCGGATGTCGGCCTGCCCACCGGCCAGATGGGCAACTCCGAGGTCGGGCATACCAATATTGGCGCGGGGCGGGTGGTGGCGATGGATCTCGGCGCCATTGATCTGGCCATCGAGGACGGAACGTTCGGCAAGAACGAAGCACTTTTGGCGTTTGTCGGCAAGTTGAAGGCGTCGGGCGGTGTGGCGCATCTGATGGGCATGATCTCGGATGGCGGGGTGCATGGGCACCTGAACCATGTGCTGGCGGCCTGTCGGGCGATTGTGGCGGCGGGCGTGGCGGTGACGCTGCATGCCATCACCGATGGCCGCGACGTGGCACCCAATTCGGCGGCGGAATTTGTCGGGCGGTTGATGGTGTCGCTGCCAGCGGGGGCAAAGGTCGCGACGGTGATCGGGCGCTATTGGGCGATGGACCGCGACAACCGGTGGGAGCGGGTGGAACGGGCGTTTGACGCCATGGTGGGAGCCAAGGGCGAGCACGCGCCGACGCCGCAGGCAGCGGTGGCCGCGTCCTATGCCAAGACGGAAATGGACGAATTCATCGCCCCCACGGTGATCGGCGACTATCAGGGCGCGAAGGATGGCGATGGGTTCTTCTGCCTCAACTTCCGGTCTGACCGGGCTCGGGAGATTTTGGCGGCTTTGGCAGACCCGGAGTTCAAGGAGTTCGCTGCGGGCAAGCGGCCAAAGTGGGCGGCGCTGCTGGGGATGGTGGGATATTCCGACAGCCACAACACCTACATGCAATCGGCGTTTCCCAAGCGAAACCTGCCCAACACGATTGGCGAGTGGGTGGCGAGCCATGGGTTGACCCAGTTCCGACTGGCGGAAACGGAAAAGTATCCGCATGTCACCTTTTTCTTGAACGGCGGGCGGGAAGTGCCGTTCGCGGGCGAGGACCGCTTCATGCCGAAATCGCCCAAGGTCGCAACCTATGACTTGCAGCCAGAGATGTCATCGGTCGAGGTGTCGGACCAATTCGTCATGGCGATCGAAAAGGGCTACGACCTGATCGTGGTCAACTATGCCAACCCCGACATGGTGGGCCATACTGGCAGTCTGCCCGCTGCGATCAAGGCCTGTGAGGCGGTCGACATCGGGCTGGGCCGGGCCTTGGCGGCGCTGCAAAAGGCCGGTGGGGCGATGATCGTCACGGCTGACCATGGCAATTGCGAGCTGATGGTCGATCCGGTGACGGGGGGGCCGCACACCTCGCACACCGTGAACCCGGTGCCGGTCATCGTGGTGGGGGGGCCAGCGGGGGCCAAGGTGCGGGCGGGTGGGCGGCTGGCCGATCTGGCGCCGACGCTGTTGCAGTTGATGGGACTGCCGCAGCCGCCGGAGATGACGGGGCGGAGCCTGCTGCTGGCATGATCCGCGCACTGGCCCTTGCCGTGCTGCTGGCCGGACCTGCGGCGGCGCAAGAGGTTACCGGCGATGTGGCCAAGGCGGCGGCCAAGGCTTCGGCCGATCTGCAGGCCTCGGTTGCCGCGCTGCAGACGGCGGAGGGGGCGCAGGACCGGGTGGCGGCGTTGACCAGCACGATCCTGGCCTATGAGGCCGGGCTGGGGGCGCTGCGCGAGGCGCTGCGGCAGGCCGAACTGCGGCAAACCACGCTGACCTTGCAGTTTCAGACCAAACGCGAACGGCTGTCGCAACTGCTGGGGGTCTTGAGTGGTCTGGACGCCGATCAGGGGCCATTGTTGCTGCTGCATCCCGGTGGGCCACTGGGTACAGCGCGGTCAGGCATGATGCTGGCCGATGTGACGCCCGCTTTGCAGAAAGAGGCGCAGGGGCTGCGGCATGATCTGCAGGAACTGGCCGATCTGCGCCGACTGCAAAAGGCCGCCGGTGCGACGCTGGACGCCGGGCTGAAGGCCGCGCAACAGGCGCGGGCAGACCTCAGCAAGGCCATCTCTGACCGTACCGACCTGCCCAAGCGGCTGACCGCGGACCCCGAGGCGCTGAAGGCGCTGCTCAAAAGCGCCGATACGCTGGACGCTTTTGCCGCGGGTCTGGCGCCGCAAGGTTCGACTGTGCAGGGCTTTGCGGATGCCAAAGGCAAGCTCAGCTGGCCGGTGCGGGGACGGGTGATCTTGAAGGCGGGCGAGACCGATGCCAAGGGGGTGACACGG
>JANXPK010000171.1 GCA_025357355.1 Rhodobacterales bacterium | reverse complement strand
CGAACCGCCGCCACAACTCGCTCCCGAAGATCCCTCGAATAGGCCCGTGTCATCCAAAACCTCCCTGCCCAAGATACAGGAAGGGAATCACGAAAATCAACGAACGGGAATCCCCGACGATTCAGTCAAAAGCTGATTTGCCCTAGTTGCTTGCCGACAGCACGTGGAACACGCAAGGGTCGCTGACCAGTTCCGGCGGGGTCATGCACAGGCCCTGCGCCACGGTCCAGGCGGCCAGCACCTTGGGCA
Organism: Rhodobacterales bacterium; assembly: GCA_025357355.1. Classification (GTDB taxonomy): domain Bacteria; phylum Pseudomonadota; class Alphaproteobacteria; order Rhodobacterales; family Rhodobacteraceae; genus Stagnihabitans. Next base: position 1,822 of record JANXPK010000171.1, on the reverse strand, counting down.
CGTAATTGCGCGTCTCGGCAAAGGGCGGCACGCCATTGTTGGCGGTCACGGCGCCCTCACCGGCGTTGTAGGCGGCCAGCACCAGAACCGGATCATTGCCGAACGTCTTCATCAGGAAATCCAGATAAGCGATGCCGCCCTTGATGTTCTGCACCGGGTCCAGCGCATCGGCGACACCAAAGCGTTTGGCGGTGTCGGGGATCAGCTGCATCAGACCCTGCGCGCCCTTCGAACTGACCGCTTGCGGGTTGCCACCGCTTTCGGTGCCCATCACTGCCAACACCAAAGCAGGCGAAACGGCCGTGCCGACCGTGTCCTTGAGTATCTCTGTCCCCCAGCTTTCCGCCAGATTCTGCATTGTCTGCGATCGTGGCGCGGCAACAGAGGTCCCGCCCGGTCCCTGCGTCAAGGCAGCCAGCGCCAGTGCAAACCGCCCCGCCGTGGCGTCGCGCGCCACCGGCACCGTGTTCCAGTACCAATCATAAGTCGCCCCCGACGGGCTTGATGGCGGCACCGGCGCCAGGGCCGCAACCGCCGGATCAGTTGGTTGCGGATGCGGGTCCGACCAAGGGGACGCCGCCAGCAGACGCGCCTGTTCTGCCGGATCGATCTGCACCGTGATGCGCTTGCCCGGCTTGATGTCGGCGGTTGACACCATGTGAAAGGTGAAATCGACCGGCGTCGCCACGACCTCGGCAAACGCCATAGACGGAGCGACCGCCATGAGGGCGGTCAGCCACAACAGATTACTACGCATCGACGGGTGCCTGCCCGATTGTTTTCATTGCGCGCAGGCTCGCAGAAAAATCCGTGAAATTCCACTAAAACCCGGATCAGACCCCCCGTTGCCGCCACGATTGCACCATAAGGGCCACTTCCCGGCGGCTAACATTTCATCAATCTCAAATTCTTTTACTTTTTATCAATAGCTTATGCGAATCTTAGCCGTGAAAGCCCAATTCGCGAAATGGCCTGATGCGCACCATATTGCAGCCACGAATGATCGCTTAACTGAGCCCATGCCGCGACGATGTTGAACAGGCGAACAGCGCCACCAGCAACCGGACCGGATGGAAGAACCTGCAACTCATCATCCTCGGAAAGGGATACGATCATGAAACTGTTGAACCTCTTCAAAGCCTTCAAGAAAGACGAATCCGGCGCCGTGACTGTTGACTGGGTCGTGCTGACCGCCGCCATCGTTGGTCTGGGCATGGTCGTGATGGTTTCCGTCGGCCACGGCATCACCGGTCTGGGCGACGCCATCGTCACCGACCTGGGTTCGCGTTCGTCGGGCTACGAAAACCAGTAATTCCTTCGGGCTTCATTGCCTGATCAGTCTGGGGCCGCATCGCAGGATGCGGCCCCAGTGCTTTTCCTGACCGGTCTGACCCAGCCGTCCGCCGCAAAAAAGCCCCGAGAATTTACGGAAAATTCCTCTATCCGACCCAAACGCCGCCGCTATCCAGGGTCTAGATGACGACATACCGAACGGCAGGGTGCGGAACAGAGGCCAAGCCAGAAACTGCGAGCGGTTGACGACTGAGCAACATCAACCTTTAAGGGACACTGAACATGAAAATCTCGAACCTCTTCAAAGCCTTCAAGAAAGACGAATCCGGTGCTGTAACCGTTGACTGGGTGGTGCTGACAGCCGCCATCGTCGGTCTCGGCATGGTCGTCATGGTTTCCGTCGGCCACGGCATCACCGGCCTGGGCGACGCCATCGTCACCGACCTGGGCTCGCGTTCGTCGGGCTACGAAAACCAGTGATCTGCTGATCACCTGACGGTTTGAAACCCAAGGCCACGCTCGTGCAAGA
>JANXPK010000141.1 GCA_025357355.1 Rhodobacterales bacterium | reverse complement strand
GGCCGCCCCGTGGGCGGACGCGTCCCGCTCCCGCCCGCGGTCGTGCGCGTCCCCTTTGTCACCTCGGCACCCGACCCAATCTCCCTTGCCTTGCGCATCAGCGCAGCGGCAATCGGACCGATGAAGGCTCCACCGGAGCCTTCATCAGGCGGTCCTCTGACACGGGCGGCGCAGGCGAAATGTCCTAAAATCCGGCTAACAGAAAAACATAACGCATTGTAATGAAACACTATCCTCATCGGTCCGAGGTTCGGACCACATCCTGTCACCCCTCCGTCAACGTCTTCATCCAGACCTGCAACGTCTTCGCCGTCTCCCCCACGCCGCCCAGATCCTTCCAGATGAACTGCACCACCACGCCCTCAAGGGGCGCATAGCCGCGGCCGCGCCAGAAGGCGTCATTGGTCCGCGCCCCCGCCGGCCGCGAAGGATGATCGACCGGCCGCAGAATCGAGGCAAAGGCCACATGACTGCGCCCCAATGCCCTTGCATGGGCCTCGCGAAAGTCAAAGAAACGGTGGCCGATGCCCTGTCCGCGATAGGCCGGCAGCAGCACCGATTCCGGGCCCCACAGCACGTGATCGCGCGGAATGCCGCGTGCGTTGAACGGGGCGGCAAACTCGGCGCTCAGATCCTCCATCGGGGTCGAGGTCGAGGCGCCGACCAGACGCCCCAGATCGAAGGCACCGACCAAAAGCGCGCCGGGATGGTCGCGGTAGCTGGCCACATATTGCCGCTCATAGTCCAGCGTGCCGTCATAAAGATAGGGCCAGTCGCGGAACACCGCGATGCGCAGGGCCGCCACATCATCCAGATAGTCCGTGATCGCCTGACCTTCCAGCACCCGGACGTCGATCATCCTGCCCCCCATCCTGCCGCCCCCAACCTAGCCCCGCCCGCCCACCGCCGCCAATGCGAAAAGCGCCCCGGCATGGGGATTTCGGATCACCCCGCCCGGTCCGGCGTATAGTCATAGACGGCGGCCGGCCGCGTCACCCCCGGCCCGTCGCCGAAGTCCCGCACCCGGTACTCGGCCAGCCGCACCAGCCGGCCCAGCGGCAGATCGGTCCGCCCCGGATCGCCCACCAGAACCCGCGCCCCGGCAGCCCGCGCCCGGTCCAGCACCGGCAGCACCCTGGCCGCCACCTCGGCGCTGTAAAAGACATCACCGCACAGCACCAGATCAACCTGCGGCAGGCGGCGCACCAGCGTCACCGCCACGCCATTCAGGGCCGCATTGACCGCAACAGCCGTACGGCCCCACCCATCAGGCTCCAGCGCCAGGACCTCCTCCGCCCCCGCCCGCGCTGCCGCAATCGCCACCACGCCAGAGCCTGCGCCAAGGTCCAGCACCCGCTTGCCCGCGACAAGGTTGTCATCCAGCACAAAGCGCGCCAGCGCCCTGCCCCCGGCCCAGACATAGGCCCAATAGGGCGGCGCCGAGCCCAGTTGGGCCAGACCGGAACCGGGATGCGCCATGTAAAGGGCGATGTCCGCCAAGTCTGGCAAGCGTTGCACCGCCAGTTGGCGCGTGATGAAAGCGGTGCGCTCGGCGCTACGCACGTGCCGCCTCGGTCGGGGGGCCGAAGCGGTCCTGCATCCGGTCCCGGATCTGGTCGCGGGTCTGCCGGTAAGCCGCCAGCCGCGCCTCGCGCCCCTCGCCGATCGTCGTGGGGTCAAGGATCGGCCAGTATTCGACCGAAAGATGATAGAACCGGGTCAGGTCCAGCGCCCGGTGCTGACTGGCGGGCGAAAGAGCCACCACCAGATCGAACTGCGACAGGTCATCGCCCATCCGCAGCATCTCGTCAAACGACCGCGAGCGATGACGGTCAAGCTCGATCCCCCATTCCCGGCAGACGGCGATCGAAAAGCCGTCGATCTCCAAGTCATTTCGCACGCCCGCCGACTGCACATAGGCGCGCTGGCCGTAGAACTTCTTCATCAGCGCCTCGGCCATCGGCGAGCGGACAGCGTTGTGGTCGCAGCAGAACAACACCGAGGAGGGAAATTCGCCCATGTCAGCGCCACTGCACCACGCAGATCAGCGTGAACAGCCGCCGGGCGGTGTCGGCATCGACCACCGCCTTGCCCGCCAGCCGCTCTTGCAACACCCGCGCACCCTCGTTGTGAATACCGCGCCGGGCCATGTCGATGGCTTCGATCTGCGATGGTGGCAGCCGCCGGACCGCCTCGAAATAGCTTTCGCAGATCTGAAAATAATCCTTCACGACCTGGCGGAACGGCCCCAGCGACAAATGAAACTCCGCTACCGCCGCACCCCCGGCACTGGACACCGCAAACACCAGCCGCCCCTCGCGCATTGCCAAGAGCAGCCGGTACGGCCCCGGAAACTCTGCCGCGCGCGGGATGGCAAAGGAGTTGTCCTCCAGCAGATCAAAGATCGCGACCTTGCGCTCCTGATCCATCTCTGCCGTGGGGCTGGCAAGGCCACGGTCGTCGATGTCGATGGCAATCAGGCGGTTGGTCACTGACTTTCCCCCGTGATTTCGGAGGCTTCCCAAGCTTCGTAACTGAGTTCAGATCCTTCGACCTTCCAATCCAGCCTGCCATTGGCAGATCGTCCGTGGCAGACAGCAGCAGCGGCCGAGGGGCTGTCAAAAGCGTAGTCGCTCGTGAATAATCCCAAGGCTCCCGACTTTTCGATCACTCCATTTGTGACAAGTCTTGCGTGAAGAGACTGATACCCCCCGACGAAACTATTCCCCTTTCCCTCCCAAGTGGTCCTTGCTTGGGATCCCTTCAGCACCACGAAACGTCCATCCGACAGACGCGCCCGCGCCACGATGCCATGTTTTTTGTTGGTGAGCACGAAGGTAGGCGAAATCGCTGAGGTTTCTGTCCGGACAGGGGTAAGGGTGACGGCCTTGTTAACGAAGGCT